>CAZFVG010000031.1:0-9878 GCA_964522135.1 uncultured Methanosarcinales archaeon
AGTAGGTAGGGATCAGAGAACTGTATGGACAGTCTGTGACAGGGCAAGAAAAAAATCATCATTAACAAGAGATACAGACGTAGATAAAAAGATAATAGAAAAGAAAGCTGAAGAATTATTCGATATATCCAGTGAGACTTTCTTTAACCAGCTTTCTATAGTATATAATATCGGAAAACAGAAATTTCTCGGGTTCGTCGAACGCAAGAACGACACCGTCGATGGATTCCCTATTTCTGTTTTGCGTGTCTCCCATCTTTCTGGTCTTGAGTCAATAGTAAAATATCTCAGAGAGAACAAAAAACTTTCCTATAAAGATATTTCAGTATTGCTACATAGGAACCCGAAAACACTTGCAGTGTCCTATGCCGTCTCTAAAAGAAAAAAACCAGAATCGTTAATAGAGATTGATACGTCAGGAATCCTGATACCTTTTAACATATTCTCAGAAGAACTCAGCATTTTGGAATCAATCTGTACTCATCTGAAATCTTTAGGGCATTCTTATGCAGAGATTGGTCGATTAGTAGGTAGGGATCAGAGAACTGTATGGACAGTCTGTGACAGGGCAAGAAAAAAACTTTCTATTCAAAAGGATAATTATGAAAAACGATAATATAGTCAGAGGAAGGGGAACGAAGGACATGCTTCTCATAGTTGCGACTATATTATTGATGCTGAGCCTTGTCGTGATAACGCTGCAACCTAAGATAACCGGTCTCGTAGTATTCGAACAATCGAGCGCTGTAGACATAGGCAGTATATATTATACTAATAGTAGCGTACCTCTTGGAATACAGGACAAGGTGACGTCGCTCGACATAAGCGGCAACTTTACAGGAGACGGATACGCAAGAGTATGGCTTGAATCAGACGGTAAGAGATATTTGGTGCTTGACACTTCGAACATCTCTGTACAAGAGCAATCATCCAACTCAATAACTGGATTAATAATAGGTGATAACTCAAATACGAATAACGCAGTTGATAATTCTAATATCTCATCCATTGACTCGACTTCCTCCGACCAGATAAATGATACCGTGGTATCAGGCGACAACATGACACCAAGCGAAAACTTAACACCAACCGAGAATGTCGACTATAATGTATCGGCTAACGCAACACAAAGCAACAATGAGACTATCACTGAAAATCTCAGCAATGCTAATGAATCTGGTTTCGAGAATATCACAAATTCGACAACGTCGTCATCGCAAGCGACAGAAAATATGTCGTTACAAAATGAGACAGAGAACGTAACAGCAAACATAACGACAGACGTTACATCGAATGTTACAATAAACTCGACTTCAAACGAAACTTCAGACATAATTCCAAATGTATCGCTACAGATAAACGAGACAAATACGACTAACGAGAGCGAGACAGTCACTCATCAAGCGTCGAAGACATTTGATTCATATTGCGACGTGACATGCGCACTAAGCAATCTATCCTCGCCGTATACTTTAATAATAGAGGTTACAGGTAATTCAACACTATATATAGACCACGTCTCGTACAAATACACTCCTAAAGAGACAATAGTTCAGATTACAGACATACCTAACATCACGTTGTCAGATAACTTGACAATGGACCTATCGAAATACTTCACTGGCGACGGTATAATATACGACAGCGTACATCTGACTTATGTGAATTACAGCATCTCAGAAAATCTTATTACATACAGTGCCCTCAGAAATGGCACTGAGAACGCGGTCGTATACGCGACGACAGCAGGGCAGATTGTGACATCGAATACATTCACGATAACCGTCATGCCGCAGAACGTATCCAACACTACGACAAATATCACGGAGATAACTATCGAAGACAACGCCACAAGATTGAATCTTCTTAAGAAGATAAAGAACCTCAAGATAGCGAAATTATTGAAGCATACAAAATCTGACAACACGTCTGATTATGATGTAGAATTCGACGACAACAATGATTCGAATAGCTTCGTCAAGATATACGGCATAAAGAATATCTCTATGCTCTCGCGCGTGAATATAATCTCGTTGAAGAATCACAAGCAGCCAAAGATCGTGACGGATATAGTCGACGTAAACACTTTGAATATTACGAATGCGACGATACGGATTAGGAAGTATAGCGATATGTCTGCCGTCGCAAGATGTGACAACTATGATTCTGTTGCAAATACTTGCGATTCATGGGTCACAACGGATATACCGTTCATAGATTACGGAGATTACATAGAATTCACAGTCGATCATTTCACCGGCTATGGTGGAATCGCTGCAAATAACCTATTGTATGTAAGTGGCGGTGGCCTTACGAATAATGCCATAGCTGTAATGAACTTATCGACGGCTCAGGATGGAACTTACGGATATATCAATAGGACATCTACGACGATATCCGGAACAGGTATATTACTAGGGATGCTCAACGCATCAATAATAAATCTGACGGCTAGAACTATCAGCACATCTAATTCTGTGAACTTCTCTGCATATTGGCAGACGGGCTCAACTGCCGCAGGCAACGTTACTTACAAATTGTACGCAAATAATAGTGGTACATTGAATATAATATGTAAATCAGGTAACGATAGTGCTAATGGAACGATAGTTGTTGTTAGCACTGCAGGTCTGATAACTGGCGGATGTAGGCCGACATCTAATATAACGCTTGTAAATGGAGATGGACTGTTATTGTCTATAAATTTCTGGGTAACAACTGCTGGAGTCGCAGCAAATAGGTGGGCGAGGATATGGTGGGATAATACTTCATTCAATACGTTCGTCAATTACACTTACTCGATACCTGCAACCATAAACGTCACAGCGAACCAGTCGATATATTTGCGTGGCCAGAGAGTGAATGTGTCGGGAATATTCTCGTGGATAAATAATTCCGTCATATCTTCGAGAAATGTCACGGTGCAATTCATAAACACGACGAACAATGTAGTGTATACTATGAATGCGACTACTGATGCCTCTGGAAATTATTCGGCAAATTACACGATTCCTGCCGGAGCAGATGTGGGCGTTTGGGATGTGAATGTTACTGGAATATTCAACAATACAATAAACGCCACCGGAAACTCCTCGTTTACAGTAGATTCACCTCCAACCATAAAATCTGTTGTTGCATTATCAGCGATCAATCCTATAGAATCCACGCCGCAGGTATTGAAATTCAATTTCACTGTAGATGATGCTGATGGAAATTGGACGATAAACATAAGCAGCGCCAAAGTCATAATCAATTATTCATCAATAGTCAGGCAGAGCTCTGCATGTTCTGGAATAGTGGTAAATGGAACCGCTCAGAATATATCGTGTAACGTCACTATAAATTACTATGACTTGTCTGGAACATGGTCTGTAAACGTCAGCATCAAAGACAATTCGACATCTTATGTTGAGAACTCTACTACAACATTCACCTATAACACTTTGACCGCAATATCTTTGAACAGCAACTCATTCAATTTTGGAACGCTAAGTATCGGTCAACAAAATGCTACAACCCTGACGCCAATAAATATATCGAATACAGGAAACTCAAATTTCAGCAAGGCAAGCATAGAAGGTTATGACTTGGTCAATGGCTCGTCTATGATCGGCGCCGGCAATATGTCCATAAATGCTACAAACATCTCGAATGGACACATCATAATAAACAACACGTTCGTCAACATAACTAATTCGGCGCTTGGCAGAAACAATGACACATTGAATACGAGCCTTTCATTATATCTATACATCGACGTGCCTAACATGACGTTGCCTGCTGCGAGTTATAAGTCGATAAATAGCTGGGTTCTTAACATGCTTCCATGATAATATTATTAGAAAGACGTCGGGGGTCCGATACATCATATAAGATTTAAGATTAAATTTATAAAACTCTGTTGTTTAGTGATAATATGGTTGAGATAAGATTGTTCAATACTTTGACGCATAAGAAAGAGGATTTCATCCCGATAAAAGAAGGTCATGTAGGATTATATACGTGCGGCCCGACGGTGTATTGGTATGCGCATATAGGAAATCTAAGAACTTACATATTTGAGGATATCCTTAAAAGGATGTTCCTACATAACGGTCTCAAGGTCAAGCACGTCATGAACATAACCGACGTAGGTCATTTGACAAGCGACGCCGACGAGGGCGAAGATAAGATGCTCAAAGGCGCAAAGCGCGAAGGCAAGACTGTATGGGAAGTCGCAAAATTCTATGAGAAGGCATTTTTTGATGATACAAAAAAATTGAACATTATCGATCCAGATGTCACTTGCAAAGCGACAGACCACATTAAGAACATGATACACCTTATACAGAGACTCGAGAAGAATCACATGACATATGTCGCCGATGGAAATGTATATTATGATATAATGAAATTCCACGCATATGGAAAGCTTGCGAACCTCAATCTTGAAGAGCTGCAGGCCGGCTCAAGGATAGAAGTAGATAAGAACAAGCATAATCCGCATGACTTCGTCCTATGGTTCACAAAATCAAAATTTCAGGACCAAGAGATGAAATGGTCGAGCCCATGGGGCACAGGATATCCTGGCTGGCATATAGAATGCAGCGCGATGAGCATGAGATATCTTGGAGAAGAATTCGACATCCATTGCGGAGGCATCGACCATATTCCAGTCCATCATACTAATGAAATCGCCCACTCAGAGGGCGCCACAGGTCATAAATGGGTGAATTATTGGCTTCATGGAGAATTTTTGGTAATGGACAAGGGAAAGATGTCAAAGTCTAGTGGAGAGATATTGACACTTGCCGTCCTAGAAAAGAATGGCTATCATCCTCTGGATTATCGATACTTATGCCTTAACACTCATTACAAGACCCCGTTGACATTCAGTTATGAATCACTTGACGCTGCAAGAAATGCTCTCAACTCTTTGAAATCAAAAGTCCTTGAATTGAAAAAGAGCAAGGACAAGATAGAGCACAAGCTTGACATGGATAAATATCGAAGAGAATTCCTGGAATCTATAGATGACGATCTCAACATACCGAAAGCCTTGAGCCTCATCTGGAAACTCATACGCGAAGAGAAAGAACTGAACGATAAGGAAAAATATGATTTGATATTAGAATTTGATTCAGTATTCGGGCTTAATCTTGAGAATGTTGTTGAAGAGAAGGTCGATGTCCCTGATGAAGTAAAGAAGCTTGTGAGTGAACGAGAAATTGCTCGAAAGAAAAAAGATTTCAAGAAGAGCGATGAGTTACGCGACCACATCTATGCGAAAGGTTTTCTAATAGACGACACTTCTGATGGGACAAAAATAAGGAAAAGACAATAATAATCTCGTTTTTTTCTCTCCGAATCTTTTAGAAATTATCTTTGGTCCAATTCTATCCTATATGTCTCGATTTTCTTTCCGTGACCATTGTCGCTGTAGAATATCTCTTTATCTCTTCTATACGACGTAACGATTGCAAGGTCTCCCTTAGACCATACTTTCACATCATCTCCTAATCTAAGAAGATGTGAAGGGCTGAAATTATCGACACCTATCGCTTCAAGGACTTTTCTTGTGTCGTTGCTCATTATATATAATCTTCCTTGATGCACTCCTATAGGTTTGAAGTTCTGCTTTACCTCATTGACATCTATTTGATACTTTGCAAGGAGTCTTGATAATATATCATTAAATTTCATCCATGACTGTAACCTGTGTGACAATTCAGGATGGTTCTCTTTCTTCTCGCTTTTTGCAGGCGCATATGTACAATGTTTGCATAGATTTACAGCTATCTCTCCCATACTATACCTAGTTGATGATGAGCTCGACATCCAATTTGTCAGGACGTCCATCTGCTCTGTGCATGTCACGCACGGTATATCTAGCGATATACTGATGTTTCCTTCTGGTTTGGTGTCTGAGTTTACTTTTTTTTCAAGAGTCTTACCATCATTCATAGTGTCACTTTATAGTGGAAAATATGTCTCTTTTTTTAAACGTTTCGTTTTTTTGTATTTTCTATTCTCAATAGCATTTTCTATACATAAAAGATATACTTTATAAAAAATATGTATTTATAGAGAATATGACTCGTCCAGGAAAAATCAGAAGTGATAAATCGCGTGTCGCTGTCCTATTCTCCGGCGGAAAGGACTCAGGGCTTGCGCTATCATATGCATTAAAATATGCTGATGTAAAATGTCTTATAATAATCATATCAAAAAATCCTGAAAGTTACATGTTCCACACACCGAATATCTCATGGGCGCCTAAGCAGGCGGAAATGACCGGAATACCAATTATTGTGCAGGAGACACGAGGCGAAAAAGAAATCGAACTCGAAGATCTAAAGAAAGCCATATCTAAAGCAAAAAAACAATACAAAATTGATGCTGTTGTCACAGGAGCGATAGAATCGGTATACCAGGCATCGAGGGTCCAATCAATAACGAACGAACTCGGATTAGAATGCTTCAATCCATTATGGCAAAGGGACCAACTCGCTCATCTGAAAGAGCTTGTAGATTCTGGATTCGATATAATTATCATCGGGACATTCGGCGAGGGGCTTGAAAAGCTCCTTGGCAGAAAGATAGACAATAAATTTATAGAAGATGTCAGGTTGCTCAGAGATAGGCTCAAGATAAATCCGGCCGGCGAGGGCGGAGAGTATGAAAGTTTTATCATCAACGCTCCCTATTACTCGAAAGGTCTTACGATTGAGAGCTCAAAAATATTGAAAGATAAAGAGAGCGGGATGATATTATCTATAGAGAGGATTTCATGAAACACGCTAAACACATAAGAATTGCCGCAATAATAACAGGAGTCATCGTTGTACTGGTGATAGTATTTCTTGTGCTTCTCAGGATAAATTTTCTTATTGGCGATGAAATAAAGATAAGCCTTAATCCTGAATATGCTTATGTGGAGATGAATTCACCATCGAATCTTTCGTTCAATACGAATATACAGATATATAATAAAGTGGTATGTAATGCTGTATGTACGTACACCTTGAAAGATTTATCGCATAACACGACGATTGACAGTAGCGAATTAAATTCAAAATCATACACTTCAAAATCATATTCTAAAGAAATATTGCTCTCAGATAATGGATTCGGCCAGAACGTATATGTATTCGATATATCCTGTAGAAACATTCAGGCTACTTTATGCCCTACGGCAAACCAGACTGTTGACAGAAAAAGCATACTTGCAGTCAGGTATTCTCCATCAAAGGATCAATTGGAATCATTGAACGCCCTTCAAACTGAATATAACGATACAGCGACATTGATACAACAATCTGAGGATAATATGCGCTATGCATCATCGATACTTGATTCGATAAACCTCTCTGTAAATAATTCAGGAGCCTTGATACAGAAATTTAACGGACTGTTATCTGAACTCGCGCTTATCGAATATGACTTCAATAGCACATTATCCATATGGCGCCTTGACGATTACTCCGCGGCAAAAAGATATTACGATAGCAAACTTTTGTCATTCCGTATAACTAACACTTATAATTCCACAGAGTCATATATAGAAGATATAAACACGACAGTTCTTCGGTATAATAATTTCATTTCTATACTTGATAAGGACATCTCAGGACTTACAGCATTGAATTCTGTCCTATCACGCGGACTGTGCTCGGATAAATATGAAGCTATATCTAATATAAGCGTCGAGGTATCTAATGCATCGCGCGACCTCAACCTTGACAGCGTCGGCAATGACGATAGTGTGATGCTTTCCGCACGCCTCGATAAAGCGGACGCCGACATACAATCCATGTATTCTTCGATATTATATCCAAACACTCTGAATAATTCTTATGCAAACTTCTATCCATCGCTATACACATATTATTCGATAAACTGCATGCAGAATGGCGCTACATGTAATCTATCATCAAGAGACGATACGCTGTTCTTCCCTACAGATATTAATGCATTCCAAAGGTCCATCAACGAGAATTGTCAATTTGCATCATTCATGTCAGGAACTATGTCTGAAGGAAACCTGAGCATGGATTCGAAAGAATCATTGACAGCGATATATCTTCTTTTAGGCGATTATTCAGAAAGACTTGATGTATATTTCTCTGGAAGCGATCAGACATCCACAAGGCGCCTTATCCATGATAAAATAGATTCATACAGATACGAAATATCGCAACAGCTTTTTAGCGAATACGCTGTCAACACCTCAAACCTCCCTGCAAACTATACTTATAGCAATATAAATTATAGTGCTGTAACGCTCGGAGAAAATTTGGTATGGAGAGATTTCGCGTCTTTCAACGACATGTGTGCGAACTATAGCAATTATACATCTATAGCTATCCCTCTAGCGGATAAGAGTTATATCTCCCTTCCTCTTGGCGATACATCAGCATATAACAGTACACATGGCACGTCGAATGTTGTGCCTGCCGAACCTGTACCAGAAAATAAATGCTGCATATACAACTATTGCAATTGCTGTTCAGGAAATAACTGCGGCACGTATCCTCTAATACTTTTGCACGGCCACTCATTCAACGAAAACACTGATGCATATAATTCCATAGAGATATTCAATGATTATGAAATAGGATTCATCGACACAGGAAAATATTATCCGTTCGGAACCCTTGTCAACTATAATTCTACAATAGATCTCACCGGGACATCGAGCGGCATGCTTGTGAAGCCAACATATTACGTTGAATCGTACAATGACCTCTTAGGATTTACGGTCTCAGAGTCAAAGACGGACAGCATCGACACATACACTTTGAGATTGAAAGAAATAATCGATAGTACAAAGAAGATAACAGGAAGAGATAAAGTGGATATTGTCGCGCACTCTATGGGTGGACTCGTCGTGAGAAGATACATACAGGTCTTCGGCGGAGACAGCATAGACAAATTCATAATGATAGGGACGCCGAACCAAGGAATAAGCGGCAACGCATATTCGTTATGCGGGATATTCGGAGCGAAGAATGAATGTGATGATATGAAGCAAGGAAGCCTTTTCATGAACAAATTGAACCAAGAGGGAAATAATGGACTAGTACCAAAAACATATCTTGTTGCAGGAAAGGGATGCAGCACAGATGGTCAAGATGGCGACGGAATCGTGAGCCTGAATAACACTCTCATAAACATACCGTCCAAGAATATATTGATAATCAACGGCACGTGTACGAATACTGAATTCCTCCACAACGACATGCTTGACAGGAATAAATATCCGGCCGTATATAATTTTGTATTGAGTAACATACAATGATACTAATAATAAATATCTGCAAGAACGAACTGCATACATACGAATTCGTAAAGCCCATCGAAGATATTCTCATCAGAGAAGAAAAGTTCTTTGTCACAAAACATTACTCTGCCCTGACAAAAAAAGATATATCCGATGCGCACAGGATAATAATTGCAGGGACATCGCTTCAGGATTTTGATTATGAAAAAGATTTTAGGAATCACCCTGAAAAATTTTCATTTATCGATAAATCGAAGAAACCGATACTCGCAATATGCGGCGGTATGCAGCTTCTTTGCATGGTGCATGGCTGTAAACTCATTAATGGACAGGAAATAGGATTGGTAGAAGCGAAGTTTCCGCAAGAATTTTTAGGCCTCAAAGGGAAAAAAGAGATATACTGCCTACATAACATGACTGTAAAGGATGATGCCGCCCTAAAAAAAGAATTTGTAATATATGGAACGACAAAATATGTTCAGGCTGTAAAGCACAAGAAATTTCCTCATTATGGCCTCTTGTTCCATCCAGAGGTAAGGAATAAAGATATGATAGTAAAGTTTTTAAGCGTATAAAATGATTCTTTAAATGGTCAGTATTATCCATTGGCAGTTAA
>CAZFVG010000032.1:0-9772 GCA_964522135.1 uncultured Methanosarcinales archaeon
CGCAAAGAACAAGGGATTCAACTCGAACGATCTGAAATTGATACACATCGCGATGCAGATAGGCCCTAAGAACTGGCACTATGGAAGACAGCGAAGAAGCATATTTAAGAATTCACATATAGAAGTAGTCCTAGCAGAAGTCAAAGGACTTTCGGACAAGAAGGCAGAGCATAAGGCCGCATCTGGAAAATCTGTCAATAAGAATGCAAAGCCTGCCGCAAAGGATGTTAAACATAACGATAAAGAAGTAAAAACTGCTCACACGGCAGCAAAGAAGGAATAAAAATGATTGAGAGAAAATTCGTAGCTGAAAACCTGAAAGAATTTCAGATAGAAGAATACTTAAGAAGCGTCCTTGGAAAGGCAGGGCTTAGCTACATAAGAGTCCAGAGGACTCCGCTTGGAGAGAAGATACTCATATGTTCATCAAGACCAGGATTAATAGTCGGAAAATCTGGCGCGAACATTACAAGATTGACAAGAGAATTGAAAGAGAAATTCAGCCTCGAGAATCCACAGATAGAGCTTCTTGAGGAAGACAGCCCATTCACTAATGCGAGCATCATTGCAGAGTCGATTGCAAATTCCTTAGAGAGATTCGGAACTAATAGATTCAAGGGAATCGGACATAAGGCATTGACAGACGTAATGAGTGCCGGCGCGCGAGGAGTCGAGGTATTGATATCAGGAAAGGTTCCAAGCAGCAGGGCAAAGACATGGAGATTTTACATGGGTTACCTAAAGAAGTCAGGAGACATCGCAGTCTCGGGAGTCGATACCGCTTACACGTCAGCAAAATTAAAGACTGGAGTCATAGGGGTTCAGGTAAGGATAATGCCACGAACCACAAAGATGCCTGACGAAGTAATATTCATAGACGAGGCTAAACTTGAGGATGTAACGACCGGAAAGACAGAGGCGCTCTCAGCCGATGCAGCAAAATCAGATGATGATAAGGACAAGAAATCAAAGAAGCCAAAGAAGTCCGACGCAGGTAAAGACAAGAAACCAAGAGCAAAAAAAGCTAAGTCAGAATCAAAGGAATTAGCAACAGAAAAATCAGATGACAAGCCTCAAGAGAAAAAAGAATAAGATAATGATTAATGACACAAACGTGACCACATGAAATTCAACGACGTAAAAAAATTGCCTAAGGACGAGCTGGAGAAGAAATTCCAGGAACTCAAGACTGAGCTGATGAAGCTCAACGCCCAGATATCGGTAGGCACTACGCCAAAGAATACAAAACAAGTTCGCGACATCAAGAGAACCATCGCAAAGATGGAGACGCTCGCTCATCAAACTTTCGAGAAAAAGGTCAGGGAATTGAGACCTAAAAACTATAAGAGGTTATAAACAAGACAATGGCTAATATATGCAACGTGTGCGGTTTGCCAAAAGAACTGTGCGTATGTCAACAGATAGCCAGAGAGAGCCAGCAGATCCTTGTGAAACTTGTCAAGAAGAAATTCGGCAAGCAATACACAATGATCGAGGGTATCGATACTAACGAAATCGATATCAAAGACGTGGCAAAGAAGCTGAAGAACAAATTCGCCTGCGGCGGAACGGCCAAGAGTGGCTACATAGAATTGCAAGGGAATCATCTTGCAAAGGTGCAGCAGGCGCTCATTGACTTAGGGTTTGCCCCTGAGACTATACAGCTTCGAGAAAAGTAACACTTGATCCAGCGCAACAATGCAGTTTGGTGATCGATATGATAAAGTCAATAAGAGATGAATTCATAGGCGAGGAATTGCAGGTATTGCGCTCAGCGAACAAGTCGCTTTGCGGAATTACAGGAACAATCGTTGACGAAACTAAAAATTCGTTCACGGTGGAAATTTCCGGAGAAAAGAAGTTTAAAAGGATATTAAAAAACAGTTCGGTGTTCAGGATTGCAGGAACGGATGTCGACGGTCAATCGATAATTAAAAGGCCCGAGGATCGAATAAAGCTGAAAATTGAATGAACCGAAATCAAATAATTACAATCAAACAATCATAAGGGATGACAAAATGGATAACAAGATAAAAAATATCGGAATTGAAACGGCAAAGCCAGATAAAGTCCCCAAATCAAAGGATGAAAAGGACCCATTCTACGGTAAGACTAAACTACGTGGCAGAGTATTCACGGGACTTGTCGTAAGCGACAAGATGATGAAGACGGTCACAGTAGAGTGGCCAAGAAGAAAATTCAACAAGAAATACGAGAGATTCGAGATGAGAAGGACTCGAGTCAAGGCTCATAATCCGGAGAGTATCGACGCAAAGACGGGTGACACTGTGAAGATAGCAGAGACGAGACCGCTTTCAAAGACAAAGAACTTCGTCGTAATCGAGATAGTCAAGAGAAAAACTGAATAAGAATTATATGGTGTAAATAAATATGAAATCACTCAAAGCAAACATCGTCAAGGCCCTCCCTGTAGGAGCGTATGTAGATACATGTGACAATAGCGGAGCAAAGACCGTCAAGGTATTCTCCGTCATAGGTCACAAGACAAGGAAAGGGCAGAAGCCTGCAGCAGGAATAGGCGATCTTATAATGTGCGCAGTGAAGCGTGGAAAACCAGACATGAGAAAGCAGGTAGTCTACGGAATTATAGTCAGACAAAAAAAAGAATATAAGAGAGCAAACGGCATGAGAATAAAATTCGAAGACAATGCCGTAGTCGTACTTAAAGATGAGAAAGGAAACCCTAAGGGAACAATATTCAAGGGACCTATCGCAAAGGAAGTCGCCGACAGATGGCCAATGGTTGCAAAAATAGCGAGCATCATAGTATAAGGATAATAACGATTAACAATAGAGAATAAAAAAACAGGGTATCAAATGAAAACATTTTCCAAACACTGGATTTCAAGCAAGAAACCAAACAAGCAGAGAAAATACAGGTTTAACGCTCCATTAAGCATAAGAGGAGATTTCCTCAGTGCACACCTATCGAAGGAACTCAGGACGAAATATAACACGAGAGCAGTGCGACTGAGAGTCGGCGATAAGGTACGAATAATGAGAGGACAATTCAGAAAGCAGGAAGGAAAAGTCGAGGAAGTCAATACGAGAAGAATAAAAATATACGTATCGAAAGTAGAGCATGTCAAAAGGGACGGAACGAAAGCAAGATATCCGATAGATCCATCAAACCTTCTCATAGTCGAATTGAACACTGACGACAAGAAGAGATTTGGCGAACATAAGAAATCTGATTCCAAAACCCCATCAAAATCAAAAGCAGAACCAAAGACGACATCAGAGAATAAATTACAATCAAAAGAGCATGCGGATGCAAAATCAGAATCAAAACCAAAGGCTGCCCAAAAGGCAGTCAAGACAACGGTGTAAAAAATGGTAAAGAGACACTTAAAAAGAATAAACGCTCCAAAGACGTGGAAGATACAGCGAAGGGGAATAAAGTTCACAGTAAAGAGCAACCCAGGGGGTCTGCCTCATAACTTAAGTATGTCAATATCAAACGTATTGAAACACGAACTAGGCATTGTATCCTCCACAAAAGAAGTAAAACACGTAGTACTCGTCGAAGATATACTCGTGAATGGCAGGAAGGTCAAGGATTACAGATTCCCAGTAGGATTCACAGACACAGTATCTATCCCGAAGGTAAATAAATATTACAGGATGATAATCGGCACAGACGGAATATTAAAGCCGCTTCAGATAGAGAAGGAAGAGGCAGGACTCAAGATTGCAAAGATAGTAGGAAAATCGCTCGTCAAAGGAAAAATACAGTTGAACCTTTTTGACGGAAGGAATATATTTTTCGAAAAGCAGCACTACAAAGTCAAGGATTCAGTATTCATAACAATCCCAGATGTCCTAGTAAAAGAGCATCTTTCATTCGAGAAAGGCGCATTGGTACTATTATATCAGGGAAAACACATCGGAAAGCTTGGAAAGATAGAGAACATAAAAGGAACATCTATCGTAGTCAAAAGCGACGGCGAGACATTCGAGACTAAAAGAGACTTCGCACTTGTCGTAGGAAAGGATAAGCCATTAGTAAAGATGACTGAATAAGTTCGATGGATCTGACAATCAAAACAAATTATCAAAAGACAAACATCAAAGAACGGTAAACATCATGAAGACAATAAAAATAGAGAAATTGACTCTCAACATCGGAGCAGGAAAGGATCAGCAAAAGCTTGAAAAGGCCGAAAAGCTGCTCGGAAGACTTACCGATGCAAAGCCCGTAAGGACTGTCACGCAGAAGAGAATAGCTGCATGGGGCTTAAGACCTGGACTTCCAATAGGCGTAAAATTGACGCTCAGGAAGAAGAGAGCAATAGAGATGATACCAAGATTACTATACGCAGTCGACAACAAGCTCGCAGAAAACAATTTCGATGAGAACGGAAACGTCTCGTTCGGGATAAGAGAGTACATCGACATAAGAGACACAAAATATGATCCGGACATAGGCTCGATGGGATTGCAATGCTCAATAACACTCGAAAGGCCAGGTTTCAGGATAAAGAAGAGAAAATTGCTCAAGAGAGACGTGCCAATGAGTCACAGGATACCAAAGAAAGACGCTATAGAGTTCATGAAAAAGACATTCAAGGCAGTCCTGAAGAGCGATGAGGAATAAAAATGACAACTACTGATCATACAAAAGTGATGAAGCAATTGCAGAACAAGCCAGGAAAGCTTGCACGGCATGCAAAATACAGCGTCCCTAAAACGAGAACTGGCGGCGCACTCAGCAAGAAATGCCGAAGATGCGGAAGGACAGGAGCGCATATAGAGAAATACGGACTTCACCTGTGCAGACAATGCTTCAGGGATATCGCAACAAAGATAGGATTCAAGAAATACAATTAAAAAAACTCAAAAGAAAAAATAATCAATATACAATCAAAAAATAATGCAGATAATATTCAAGGTGTAAAAAAATGTTAAACAACCCATTAGCAAACGTATTGTCGTACATAAACAATCACGAGAAACTTGGAAAGAAAGATATAACCCTTCCAAACAACTCGAAATTCATAAGGAAGGTACTGACTATACTCAACGAGCATAATTATTTAGGAACATTTACAGAGATTGAGGACGGAAAAGGAAAGACGCTCCAGCTAAACCTGCTCGGGAACATAAACAAGACAGGAGTAGTAAGGCCAAGATTCAACGTGAAGAAAGACGATTACGAGAAATTCGAAAAGAGATACCTTCCTGCAAAGGACTTCGGTATAATAATAGTCTCGACATCAAAGGGACTCATGATACATACAGATGCCAAGGAAAAAGGTCTTGGCGGAGTCCTAGTCTGCTACTGTTATTAGACGGGACAAAATTTAAGAAACAAAAATAACATTTCAAAAATAAAAATCGTGAAACTATGAAACCAGAACATTGGAGATACGAACTTGAGATACCCGAGAAGGTAAGCGTGGACTTACATGACGGACTATTCACTGTGAAGGGTCCTAAAGGAGAGATAAAGAGAAAATTCGTATTCCCAAAAATAAAGATCACAAAGGAAAATAATAAAATAGTCTTTGAGACTAAGAAGCCTACAAAAAGAGAGAAGGCAGCAGTATTCAGCACAGAAGCCCATCTGAATAACATGTTTAAGGGATCGCTCAACTTATGCGTATACAAATTGAAGATATGCTCAGGACACTTCCCAATGAAAATCACATATAAGAACAACGTTCTTGAAGTAAAAAATTATATGGGAGAGACAATACCTCGAACACTCACTATCAAACCAGGCGTCGATGTCGTAGTAAAGGAGCCAGACATAACAGTTACGAGCGCCAATAAAGAGCTTGCAGCATTGACGGCTGCGGCAATAGAGCAGATAACAAGAAGGCCAAATTTCGACCGAAGGATATTCCAAGACGGAATATATATAATCCACAAAGATGGAGTGGACGTAAAATAATCCCCTAATGGGATTGAATCCATAAGGTGTCATGATGAGCGATAAACAAACATTGCTGAAAGTAAGGAAAGAGAAAAAAGACAAGAAGCCAGAGTTCAAGCAGCAGAACTTCGGAAGAAAAAAGCGAGTAAGCAATAGATGGAGAAGGCCAAAAGGAATACAATCGAAGATGAGACATCAGTTCAAAGGATACCCATCACTCATAAAGAAAGGATGGAGAAGCCCCGCAGAAGTCAGGAACCTCAGCCAGAAAGGATTGATACCAATACTAATACACAACGTCTCAGAATTAAAAGAAGTCACGAAGGATCACGGCGTAATAATCGCATCAGGAGTTGGCAACAAGAAGAGACTTGAGATAATAAATCATGCATTATCACAAAACCTTACAATAATAAACATCAAGGCAGACAAGTTCAAGGAGAAACTTGAGAAGTCAAGGGAAGATCAGAAGAAAGAGAAGCTTGAGAGGACAGAGAAGAAAAAGAAGACAATCGAGGACTCCTTGAAGAAAGCCGAGAAGAAAGAGAAGGACAAGGAAAAGAAAGACAAGACGGAAGACACGAAAGAGAAGACGACAGACGAGATAAAGGCAGAAGAGAAGAAGGTCAAAGATGACGTCCTGATACATAAGGAATAAAATCATAAAAAATAAAATTTAAAAAAAACATATAAACAAATTTCACAAACAAATTTCACGAGGATCACAATGGACCTAAAAGTACAAAAAAGGCTTGCAGCACAGATACTTGACTGCTCGCCAGGAAGAGTAGCTTTCAACAATGAGAGATTAGAGGATATAAAACAGGCAATCACTAAGCGAGATATCAAACTACTCATAGGAGACGGAGCAATCATAAAGAAGCAGGGAAGCTTCACATCAAAATCAAAGGTAAGAAAATTAAAGATACAAAAAAGTAAGGGACGAAGAAGCGGTCCAGGAACAAAGAAAGGAAAGTACGGCGCAAGATTCCATCCTAAGAAAACTTGGATGAGTACTGTCCGTGTACAAAGAGAATTCATCAGGGAATTACTTTCAAAGAATATAATCACAAGACAAGCCTACAGGGAATTATACCTCAAGAGCAAGGGCGGATATTTCAGAAGCAGAAGGCACATAAAACTATACCTTCAGGAACACGACACGCTTCTCGCAGGCAAAGAGAAGAAATCCGTACAGCCAGCGCCGGCGACTGAGACAAGACTTAGACCAGAAAGAAAATCACAGGTGGAACAGTCAAATTAACACTGTAAAAACATATCAAAATAAACATACGGATTCAAAATGAAAAACAAAAGACACATCGCACCCTACCGCAGAAAGAGAGAGGGAAGGACAGATTACAAGAAAAGGCTCAAGATGCTTGTAAGCGGAACGCCTAGACTCATAATCAGGAAGACAAACAAGAACATCATAGTACAGATAGCATTGTACGCAGAGAACGGAGACAACGTACTCGTCACTGCAAACAGCTTAGAATTGAAGAAACACGGATGGAAATTCGCGACGGGAAATACTCCTGCAGCCTATCTTACGGGCATGCTTGCTGCTCAGAAGGCAAAATCAAAGAGTGTCAAGAACGCGATAGTCGATCTTGGACTCCAATCACCATTATCAGGATCAAGATTATACGCTGCCGTAAAAGGAGCGATAGATAATGGACTTAGCATACCGTGCTCTGAGAAGGTATTCCCGACTGAGGACAGGATACTTGGAAAACATATAGTCGCTTACGGGCAGACAAGCAAGCAATTCAAGACGTCGCCAGCAGATATGGAATCAGTGTTCAATTCAGTAAAGCAGAAATTATCAAAGTAAAAATAATATTCATCAACGAGGAAAAAAATGTCACCAAAAATACCGGAAAAGGACGAAAAAATAATCATAGTTCCAATTGAAGAGGAGAAAGTAGAGGTAATAACAGTCTCTGCAGACGTCGACAAATGGAAGCCGAGGACAGAACTTGGAAGAAAAGTAAAGGCGCGAGAATTAAAGACGATGGAAGAGGTCCTTCAATTCGGAAAGCCAATACTTGAGCCAGAGATAGTCGACATGCTCCTTCCCGGGATAGAATCAGATCTACTCATGATAGGACAATCAAAAGGTAAATTCGGCGGAGGTTCCAGAAGGGTATTCAGACAGACACAAAAGAAGACCAAAGAAGGAAACAAGCCGAAATTCTCGACATACGCTGTCGTCGGAAATAGCGATGGATATGTAGGACTTGGTTTAGGAAAAGCAAAAGAGACAGTCCCTGCAAGGGAGAAGGCAGTGAGACAGGCAAAATTGAATATCATAAGGGTAACAAGAGGATCAGGATCATGGGCAGACTCCAGAACAGAGCCTAATAGCATACCGTTTGCAGTCACAGGAAAATGTGGTTCTGTAACGGTTGAATTGAGACCTGCACCAAAGGGAACCGGCCTTAAAGCGCAAAAAGAGATAGCAAAGGTTTTGAGACTTGCCGGAATCAAGGACATATGGTCAAAGATTAGAGGACAGTCAAGGAATGCAATAAATGTCGTCAAGGCACTTGAGAATGCGCTTGTAAAATTGAATACGATGAAGATACAGGAGAAACACGTCAAGAGCCTTGCGATAGCGCATGGTGCATTGCATGTAAAACCAGTCGAGACGGCAAACAAAGAAGAAATCAAGGAATAAACGAGCAATCACATTCAATAATTATATTGATATATAAATAATGATACATAAAACAGACAAATATGAGATGAACAGGTAAACAAAATGACAAAAATCGCAATCATAAGGATAAGGGGAACAGATGACGTAAATTCGCGAATAGCGGATACGATGATGATGCTCAATCTTCACAAGAAGCATACTTGCTCGATATATACGAAGACAGAATCGCTTATGGGAATGCTTTCAAAGATAAAAGATTATGTCACATACGGTGAGATTGATGAGGATACTCAGAAACTTCTCGTTGAGAAGAGGGGAATAAAAGACGCAAAGACTGGAAAGATAGAGAATCACTTCCACCTTAGCCCTCCTCGAGGAGGATTTGACAGGGGAGGAATAAAGACTCCATTCACGATGAAAGGCGCCCTTGGCTACAGGGGAGTAAAAATAAACGATCTATTAAGAAAGATGATTTAGAGGTTCAAAATGTCATTAAACAAGAGAAAAAAATCCATAAAATTCCGGGGAGCACACACCCACGGCTACGGAAGCAAGAAAAAGCATAGAGGTAGCGGGCATCAGGGCGGCGTAGGCATGGCAGGCACTGGAAAGAAAGCGGACCAGAAGAAACCATCTGTGTGGAAGGATACGAAATATTTCGGAAGGCACGGATTCAATTCAAAACATGCACTCAAGGTAAAAGAGATAAACCTTTTCTATATAGAGAATCATTTAGATTTATTGCTTAAAGAAGGCACGGTAAAGAAAGAGGGAGACCATTACACGTTAGACCTCAAGGATCTCGGATGCAATAAGCTGCTCGGTTCTGGAAAGATCACAAAGAAGTTATTCGTAAAGACACTCCTTGCATCTGCAAGTGCAATCGAGAAAGTCGAGAAGGCTGGCGGAAAGGTCGAAGTGAAGTATTCTGGAGAAGATTTACCAGTTACTAAGAATTCTAAGTAATTTTCCGACAGCGTAAGTCAATATGGAACAGATAGATTATTTGGTTATAGATTTATTTTTTTGATTTATTTCTTTAATCACTTCTTTATTCTTGTACCACACTGCCTTGCATAAGGCGTTATCCCAAAAAGTACTGATTCCTCTGAATCTATGCGCAGCGGAAGTCCCCTGTTCTCTCCCGTCTCTCCCATATATACTGTGAGTACGCCAAGACCGTCGACGAATGATTTCCTGCCTTCCTT
>CAZFVG010000033.1:0-9596 GCA_964522135.1 uncultured Methanosarcinales archaeon
TGGGACACTTTATTCAGAGAGATAAATTCTGGAAACATAGATCCAAGCGGTATAATCGAGATAATGAGAGACAAGGCATCAGGAGAAGGGATAGATTTTTCCAAATATAAGACGAGCGAGGACGAAATAGTCTCATTCATCGCAAAGACTATATCGGAAAAGCCTGAATTGAACAGCAACGCCATAATGGGCCTTGTTATGAAGGAATATCGCGGAAAATTTTCAGGCCAGAAGATACTTGAATTGATAAAGAAATTTAAGGAATAAAGCATCAAGAATCATAGGAGTAGAGAGGAGAGAGATGATATCACAGATAAGCATAATGCTTGCGTTCTTTGCAATGTTCTCGTGGGGTGTAGGAGATTTTCTAATACAAAAAGTCACAAGAAAAGTCGGAGACCTCGAGACGCTTACTTGGATTGGCATCTTTGGAAGCATACTTCTGATACCGTTTATCTGGAATGATATGCGATTGCTTCTCATCCCAGGAAATTTTATTCTTGTCTCTGTCTTGGGCATCGTCACGTTTATCGCCGCGATGTTCAATTTTGAGTCTCTGAGGGAGGGAAAGATATCTGTCGTTGATGTAGTTCTCGAAATAGAACTTCCTGTAACTGTACTTCTTGGCTTTGTCTTTCTTGGCGAGACCTTAACCACACTTCAAGCGATAATCGCGCTATTCATCCTATGCGGAATAATGCTCATAGCGACGAAATCATTATCACATTTCAGGGCAAAGATCGAGCGAGGCGTGATACTTGCACTCATAGCATCAGTGTTCATGGGATTCGTGAATTTTCTTACAGGCGTTTCGTCAAAAGAGATAAATCCTCTTATGGCCATTTGGGCTCCGTGGGTCGTATTCACGATGATATGTCTTGTCGTGATATTATTCAGAGAGGGGCCGGAAAACCTGATAAAGAATGCTTCACAGAATAAGATACTTATACTCTCGATGGGTCTTCTCGATACAGCCGCATGGATATTCTATTCTTTTGCTGTCCACGATTACGAGATATCAATCGTCACAGCGATAACTGAAAGTTTTCCTGCTGTAGCGCTTCTGCTCGGCGTATTCATAAACAAGGAGAAGATAATGAAACATCAATGGATTGGTGTCGCTCTTGCCTTGGCATGCAGTGTACTTTTAGCATTGACTGTGAGAGGATAATTCATGGAACTTGCAATAATTCTAGCCCTCGGAACAATGATTTTTTGGGGTGTAGGAGATTTCTTCATCCAGAAGAGCGCAAGGAAGATAGGCAACATCGAGATGCTTGTATTTATCGGAATAATCGGCAGCATAATATTTCTTCCATTCCTGATAATTCAAGGAAATCTAATAACTAATTGGAGAATAATCATTTTCCTCGTGGCTCTTGGCGCGCTTGCTATAGTTCACGCTCTCCTTATAATCAAGGCATTCAATATTGGTAAATTATCTGTTATTGAGGTCGTGGCGCAGATTGAGCTTCCTGTGACCATAGCATTAAGTATAATATTTCTCCATGAGAAACTAACATCATGGCAGTTCTTGATGATACTTTTTGTATTTTCTGGTGTAATACTCGCTTCAATGGAATCATGGAGGGATTGGAAGGGAAATATCGAGAAAGGCGTAGTCATTGCAGCAATATCTGGCCTTCTTATGGGTGCAGACAATTTTCTTACTGGCTTTGCTTCAAAGAGCATCACCCCTATAATGGCGCTTGCGCTTCCATGGGTGGCGTTCATGGTCGTGGCGTTAATCATCGCGTGGAAGAACGGCGAGATAAAAAATGTTGCCAGTCACACTAAAGAATATTGGCCTATAATACTCGTCGCAACGCTTGGGAACGTCTTAGGATGGATATGCTTTGTATTCGCTGTCGAAAAGAATCCTATATCGATAGTTGCGGCGATTGCAGAAGGATATGTAGTTGTCGCGTTGCTTCTCGGGATAACTGTCAATAGGGAAAAGATAAGATGGTATCAATACATCGGAGCGATTCTCGCTTTGGCCGGAAGCATATTTCTTGCTATGATGATATGATGGTTAATAGTATCGAACATTTATGCAATTATAGATATAATCTACAAATATCTCTCTAGAATAACATCTTAGGGTAAAATTCTTAAACGATCGATTGATTCTCATGACATGGCAGAATCAGTGATACCTCAATGCCCATATTTCGGCGAATGTGGCGGTTGCACGAGTCAGAACATATCTTATGACAATCAGCTAAAGAGTAAGCAGCAGATGGTCGCTTCAAGGACCGAATTTCCTGTTGAAAACGTTTTAGTCTTCTCTGACAAAGAATACGCGTATAGGAATAGGATGGATTTGATATTCACCCCTAAAGGAATCGGTCTTCGGAAAAAAGGCGATTGGAAAAACGTTGTAGACATCAATAGATGCGTCATATCGAATGAGCGCCTTAACGAGCTCATCATAGAAATAAGGCAGAATTTCCATGACGTAGATTATTTTGACATAAGAAAATCTCAAGGGACATTCAGATATGCTGTTATACGTACGCCATCACACACTTCATCAATATCTTTCGTCCTTAATGAGGATTCTAACAAGACTGGCGAAGCGATTGACAAGATAAAAAATTACGCAAAGATAAGCACCGCAGATAACATTATTGTGACGTATGTTCCGAGACAGACTGACATGAGCATCTCAGAGGAATTCTTCATCGTTAAAGGCGGCGATATGCTCAATGAGAATTTTTTAGACAAATCCTTTGACTACGCTGTACAAGGATTCTTCCAGAATAACACCGTCATGGCCGAGAAGATGCATGAGTATGTGCGCTCATTGACGAAGGTTCGCTCCACAGAAGAATTGACACTCCTCGACCTATATGCAGGTGTCGGGACATTCGGCATAAACAATTCAGGGTCTTTCGCAAGCGTAAAGATAATCGAATCCGATAAACACTGCGTAACCGCGGCAAAAATAAACATAGATAAGAATCACATAAAGAATGCAGAGATAGTAGAACTTGATGCGATGCAGCTGAAAAAAGTCGATCTTCCATCCGGAGATAAGCTTTTTGTCATCACAGACCCTCCGCGCTCCGGCATGCATCCAAAAACGATTGAGCAGTTGAATAGACTCAAGCCGCGGGTTATTGTATATATCTCATGTAATGTCGATCAATTAGGGAAAGACTTGTTGAAATTCAAGGATTACGAGTTGAAAAGTGTTGCGATGTTCGATCTTTTTCCTCAGACGCCGCACGTTGAAGCGATAGTTGAATTGGAAAGAAAAGGCAATTGATCTTTTCATTAACATTTCATTAACTTTAAATAGTATATTTAATATAAAATCGCAGGTGATATATTGGCAAAAGCGAAAACTAAATCTAGACATAACAGACCAACAAAAGAAACAAAGGTCTATGTACATATCAAAGAGGTAAATTGGGTATTGCTACTTGTGATGTCGATCATATTTGGATGGATAGGAGTCGACAGGTTCATAATGGGAAAAGTATTTACCGGGATACTGAAGCTTATAACATTCGGTGGACTCGGGCTTTGGTGGCTTATCGATATAATATTGATAGCGACAAAATACGAATTCGAAGATATACGGTATGTCGAATAAACTAATGTGTTGAATAACTAACAACAATCATGAGGATAGAATGGGACTATTAGCTGAATTCAAGGAATTCTTGAAGGAATACAAAGTAGTTGGCCTTGCTGTGGCGTTCATCGTGGGCGCCGCAGCGACATCGCTTGTGACATCGCTTGTCAATAATATAATCATGCCTATAATCACTCCATTCATACCTGATGGTCAATGGCAGACGGCAACTTTCAGCATAGGCCCAATAATAATTGGCTGGGGATCATTCCTTGCGGCATTGATAAATTTCATAATACTTGCATTCGTGGTTTTCATGATTGTAAAGAACATCATGAAAGAGGAGAAGGTCACAAAGAAGTGATGGATGTACGTTTGCGACCTGAAAAAATTATTTGTGAAAGGTGAAATAATGGATAAAAAAAATAACAAGATTTTTGGATTTTTAGTATACAGTTTCTGGGTAATGTTGGCGCTTCTTGTAGTGCGTATGGCACTTGCCCTGACGTCATGGACGACCGCAGGATTTGTGGTCGAGGCGTTGTTCTACGTAAGCGTATTATTCGTATTCATAGCAGCGATAAGATATCTTATGCCATCCGATAAGAGCTTTGCAGTCACGGCACTTGTGATAAGCGGCGTCTTTCTGATGTTCATATTGCTTATGATAGTTGCGATACTGCTATCTTCAGCAGGTGTTGCGCTGAAGTAATTTTTTTATCTTATATTTTTATTTTATAATCCTTATTGTATGATTCTTATCCTTTCTTTGGATACCTGAAGAATTTATTGGACGCTATTTTTCCTTGATGATAGATGACCCGAGTCTTGCTATTATTATGATTGTGAATGCCCAGAGTATAGGAAGCCATAACGGTATGCCGAAGAATATACCTGTCTTCCAGTATTGGAGCTTGTAGATTACGTCTCCTCCGAGTTCGGTAATGATGCCCAAGGCTAATCCTATTAGAAGCATAATCCATTCGTGTTTCCTATACTTCACCGTGAACATTATGATAACCATGACCGCTAAAAGTATTGTAGATATGAGTTCGTTTGATATTATTGGGAGGGTTATGAAAAATATCGCTAGTAATATTACCGGAACTATCAGGTTTTTCCAAAGGTTTTTTATCATCTGTTTATCCTCTCACTCCCGAACTATCCTTTCGACACTTTTTGTATAAGTTCAACGAGCTTATTAACTAATCTTGTGTTGTCTTCCTTTTTGAAGTTTTTGATGTTCATATAATATTTATCGTTGTTCTTTATGAACTCCTGGAGAGATTTCTTGTTTATGATATCGCACATGTTGCCATATCCAAGTTTTTTCACCTGCAATGCGTTGAATATCTGTTCGAATTGGCCCTTTATAGGAATAGAGAGTATCGGTTTATGCAGCGAGACTGCTTCACTTATGAAACCATATCCGCCGTTTGCGATGCATGCCCTGCAATCTTTAAGGTCATTAAAGAATTGGTCGTTATTTGTCTTCCTGAACGTTATATTCCCTTCAGTATCATCGCGCTCAAATCCATACACTATGAATTTGGCGTCGACGCTTTTGAGTGCCTTTATCAGCTTGCGATTCGTGGATACTGGAGTGTATCCGCTTGTCTGGTACACAAGATAATAATTCTTCCGCCCAACGTCTAATGAGTATACTTCCTTTCGGAGTATCGGAGAGAACTGGAATGTACTCTCAGGATGAATTGCCGGAAGGGAGAAGAACGTGGTCAAGATGTGATAATCTACGTTGTGCGTGAATGTTTTCGTCAATATTCTTGTTGCGTAGTATGATTTTACATATCTTTTAGGGACGCTGTATCTGAGTTCAGTTATGCTGTGGATGTTGCAGACGCATATTATCGGTATGCTGAAAAGGTTTGCTACGTTTATCGTTAGATAATCGCAATCTGTGACTATGACGTTCGGCCTGAGTTGCTTTATTATCTTGTATACTTTCCTGAAATTTGATGATCTACTGAAAACGATTTTTGCGTTGCTGCTTATGGTGCGATAGAGCTTTACGCTATTGTCGTCGTAGCTGAACCTGAGCCCCTCGAACACTATAACGTTCTTTACATATTTCTTTATGAGATCTCCTGAACGCTTGCTGCCGATCATCACCTTGACGTCGTATTTTTTTGATAGCTCGAGGATTATTGGAATGCTTCTCGTGGCGTGCCCGAGGCCGTCGCCATTGACGGCGTAAAGTATCTTTGTCATAATATGGATACTCGCAATGTGTTTATTAATTTTTACACTTTCGATTTTGTATCGCGCTCGTCGCTAAATATTTCCATAATATTTATTAATGACTTCTCATGTTTTTGAGTATGCGCAAGACAATAAATTCTTTTGACGGGATAAAGATAAGTTACGACATCGAAAGGCATGGAAAATATTTCCTTGTGTTTCTCCATGGAGCAGGCGGAAACCTTACTGCATGGCGCAAAGAGCGCGATTTCTTCCATAAGAAAGGATTATCCACTATAGCTATAGATTTGAGAGGGCATGGTAGATCAGGAAGGCCTGTTTCGGCGCAGGGATATGAGCTTGAGAAATTTGCCAAGGATGTTGACGTCGTCTTAGGAAAAGAACGTGTGCGTCATTTTATAATTGTCGGGCACTGCTTTGGCGGTATGGTCACTATAATGTTTCATAAATTATTTCCACAAAACGCCAAGGCGTACATACTTGTCGACACGACATATGCGGCTTCGGGGCTCATAAAGTCATTGACGCATCACCCGTTTCTGATGCACATAGCCAATAGATTGCTCAAGCATATGCCGACAAATAAGGCTTCTGATGTAGATTTTTCAAAGATTGTCGGCACAAGTGACATAAATCTTGGAAGGATATACAGCGACATATTGTCTACATCGCTCAAGTCATGGTTATTCACTTATGAGGCAGTGTCAAAATTTAGAGGTATACATATACTTAAGAGTATAAGAAAGCCAGTCCTCATAATCCATGGCGGCAAGGATACGATATTTGATATCTATGAGGCGAAAAAAATAAATCGCTTGGTCAAGGGCTCGCGACTCGAAGTCGTCCCTAATGCTAATCATGTAATCGTCTTGAATAATCCGCGGACGCTCAGCCGCGATATATACGAATTCGTCATCTCTCTTAATATGAATTAAGTTTTATGTATGATCTATATATTTTATAGTTGAGCCTGATAAGAAATTTCTTGTGGTGATTCTATGCTGATTTTTTTGATTTGTATTTATGCTTTATTGTAGTCTTCACATTGAATCCGAACGTCGCAAGCAGTATCAATCCTACTATCGCCCAGAAGAAATCTTTCATCCTAACGAGAAATGCCAATGCAACGCCTGCCCCTCCAGGGACGTTGATTATGTTGAACGCCGACACCTGTCCTGCTTCAAGCACTCCGACAGCCATAGGTATAGGGAATAATATCGCTATTCCGATGAATGTTATGATGAAGAATAACTCTACAAATCCAAGATTCAATCCCAAAAGTGTTGTTGCAATCTTGTACTCTGTAAACATTGCGCACCAGCTAAGCAGCGATATAGCTATACTGAATATGAATGTCTTTTTGTCGTGCTTGTAGAACTGCATCATTATCAACTCTATCTCCTCGATTTTTTTCTCAAGCGCCAATATGGCTTTATTTTTTGTATTCTCTATCTTGAAAAACTTGAATATGTGCAGAAAGAAATGTCTCTCTGTCAGCATTCGATAATAGAACAACGCGATTATAGATAGGAACACTACTGCGCCTATCGTCATGTATACTCCTGAAGAGCGTGGTATGGCGTATCTTACGCTGACAAGCAGTGCGCCTATTATGAATAGTATCCCGCTAGTCGATGTCTCGATTATCTTGTCGATCATTATGGTGCTCAACCCTTCTGTAAATTCTATGCCGTGCCTGTCGAGCAATGCTGCCTGTGTAGGTTCTCCCCCGACCCTTGGTCCTGGTGTGAAGAAATTTATGCCTTGTCCTATTATCCTATATATATATAATTTGAAGAAATTTACTTTATGGCCTCTTGATCGAAGTATGATGTCCCATCGCCATGTCAATATGGCGTAAAGGATCATTATCGTGCAGAAATATGCTATCAGGAGCCATCCATTGAAATGGCTGTAGAACCCAATGATATTTCTTATGCCATATTCTTTTATGATTATGTATGTAGCTATTATTCCTAGTATAAGGAAGAATCCCACGAAAAAATTTTTCCACTTCATATATCCATAAAAACTATTATTATTTTATAAATCTGATGTTCTGGATGTGTATATTTCGTTTGGCTATCGAAACGATACATTTTTAACTATTCCTTTATGATCAACAACATGTCTTACGTTGACAGATTATTTCGACATAAGGATAAGAATTCTGCAGCACCCGAATACTTAAATCAGGATTATCTTAGACTCATGAAAGAAGGACCTGTTCTGATGAAGCTCAACTCGCTTCGCCCCACTTATAGTAAATCGATGACAAATTCAAGAAGGCGTGTTCTTATCGTTATGACTGCGCTTATTGGCGAATTTGTCGTGTCAATACCCGCTATACGTGCCTTTATAAAAAAGAATCCTGACGTCTTACTCGATCTTCTTGTTTCGTCATCATATGCTGAATTGGCCAAACGGATAATAGGCGTTAATAACGTTTATCTTGCACAATCAGTACACATGCGTGTTACTGAAATGAAAATCTCGGAGAAAATTCCTAAAGGAGTATATGATGATGTTTATGTGATGCGCATTAGCAAAAGTGCGTATACCATACTAAGAAAAATAATGTTTCAGAATTTGCACCCTAATTCAGTAAATTTATTGAAGTATTTTTTTAGTCTGGCATCGGACAAAAAGAACATTATCTTACAGTATCATAATCTGGCTTACAAATTGTTGGATCTGCCGGCTCCAAAAATATTACCAGAACCGGAAACACTTTTTAATTTTAGTAATTGTTCTTCTAACAAAATAAACTCATTTCCATTTCTGAAGACAAAATATGTTGTGATACATGCAGCATCCGGTTGGAGGCCTAGGTTATGGTTCCCGGAAAGATGGGCGGAGTTATCGCGCCTGTTGCATGAGGATGGATATAATGTTGTCTTTATAGGTGCTGGTCAAAAAGATTTGGTAGAATATTCCAAGATACTTTCTAATACTAAGGTTAAGGTTTATTCGTTAATTGATAAGATTTCTTCTTGGGAAGTTGTTTGCGTTATAAAAAATGCGTCCGTATTGATAGGCATTGATAGCGGTCCGAGAAATATAGCCGACATATTAGGTGTACCGAATATAGGCATGCTTGGTCCAAGTGTTTACAATTTCAAACCATTACGAAGATACTCTTATATAATTGACAAACTTAGAAGAAAACATCCGGGATTAGTCTGGATAGGCTCATCTTACCCGCTCGATGCAATAAGTGTTAAAGAAGTATATTCTATAGTTAATAAAATACGACAGTCAAGACACGGTAAGGGTGTTATATAAGCGGGCGTGATGGGATTTGAACCCACGACCTAAGCATTAGGAGTGCTTCGCGCTATCCAAGCTGCGCTACGCGCCCATGTTTTTTCGGATGGGATGCGCTTTTAAAAATGTTTTGTGAATACAAAACATCATGAACGAAGTGAATACATGTTGGTGTTTTTGTTCGTGCATGCGATTGAGAACCAAATATACGACTCTACCGTTTAGTAGGAAAAGTTTTATAAATATGTGATTTTTCCCATCTATTCCATGAGATTAGACAAGATACTCAAATACACTCCAAGTTCGATGATTGAACACGCAGATTCGTTTGGGCTCGTATTTCATCCCGGAGATACTCTTCCACTAGAATCATCAGCTATCAAGAGGACATTTGACGTATTGACGCGTATTGAAAACAATTTCAAGGATGTTCCTGTGATGAAAGTTGAGCTCGGTTCGGCTGTATGCATGTCTTATGAGAGTGATTTTCTAAGGCACGCGCCGGATGTTCCTATTCTCCCTA
>CAZFVG010000034.1:0-9504 GCA_964522135.1 uncultured Methanosarcinales archaeon
CCATGCATATATTCGTGGTCTTTTTTTTGTATGCTGACCAATTGTCCATCAGAGGTTATGCTTGCTGAAATTGATCCGTTGACTAATCGCGTGAGTGTCATGATTGGATGTGTATACTTCGCTTTATAAATTTTGCTATTTGTAGTTACTATGTAGTGATAAAGAAATATTTTATCTTTGTTGATTATGGATTAACCCTGAGCATCGTTCTTGGGAACGGTATTGCATCCTTGATGTTTTCTAAATGGCATATCCATGAAACTAATCTTTCTACACCCATTCCGAATCCGCCGTGTGGTACGCTTCCATATTTTCTTGTGTCAAGATAGAATGTGTAATTGTCTGGATTCTCTCCTTGAGCTGTCAAGCGATCCTTTATCTTTTGCAGATCCGACTCTCGCTCTGAGCCGCCGATTATCTCTCCGTATCCTTCTGGAGCGATGAAATCGCATCCGTGAACGACCTCTGGATTCTTGTCGTCCTCTTTCATGTAGAACGCTTTTACTTTCTTTGGATAATTCGTGACGATCGTGAAATGACCGTGTAATTTTGATAGTTCATCTTCTTCTATTGTCCTTAAATCCTCGCCCCAGTCTAGATCCACATTTTTCTTCTTCTTCAATTCTTCAAGAGCTTCTGTATATGTCATCCTTATGAATGGTTCGTCACGGACCTTCTCTAGTATCTTTACATCCCTGTTTAATATCTTCAATTCTTCTTGATTTTTTTCCATAACTCTCTTGACGGCATGTTTGATCAAGCCTTCGCCGTAATCCTGTATATCTTTGAATGTCGCCCAAGCGACTTCCATCTCAGCATGCCAGTATTCAGTGAGATGTCTTGATGTCTTAGATTTTTCTGCCCTGAAGCTTGGAGCGATTGTGTATATCTTTTCTAGCGAGAAGATTGCAGGTTCTGCATAGAGTTGCCATGTCTGCGCGAGGTATACTGGTTTTCCGAAATAGTTTACTGAAAATAGGGTCGATCCGCCTTCGGCCTGTGTCGCCTGGAATATCGGTGATTGATATTCATAGAATCCGTGATCTCTAAAATATTCATGTATTGCGCCGAATACTGTACTCCTGATTTTCATGATTGAAGTCATGTATCTGCTTCTTAGCCATAGATGTTTCATATCGGCAAGGAGTTCTGTTGATTGATCCTTCTGGATTGGCCAGCCTACGCTTTCGCCAACCAATTTGAATTCTTTTACTTTTATCTCAAATCCTGTTGGTGCCCGCGCATCAGGAACTATCTCTCCGCTTAATTCTACGGATGCCTCTATATTTGTCTTCTGAGCATCCTCCCATGTCTTTTCAGAAATACCTGCCTTCTCAACAACGCATTGAATTATGTCTGTCGCATCCCTTAGAACTATGAACTTTAGAGCGTTGCTCCCTCTAGCTCTATAGCACCACCCTCTTACATGGACTGTTCCTGTACCTTTCTTCATCGCTTCTTTGATTGAAATGAATTTTGATTCCATGTGTAGTTCCTCTATATTGTATATATTGCTACATACGCTGATGAATCTTAGATTAATCTCTTGTTTTAAAATTTTACGTAAAATAGAAGAAAAAATAAACTAATCAAGAATATTATGTGTTCTTTATTCCCTGTTCATGAACACTTGATACAGCTCGTCCTGATGGGTCGTTCATCTTTTCGAATTCCTTGCTCCACCTGAATGCTGTCGGGCTTGAGCATGCTATAGACGGCCCTACAGGGACAGTTGCTGCAGCACTGGGACTCTTGAACAATTCGTCGAATATTGTCCTGTAATAATACTGCTCTTTTGACGTTGGCGTTTGGATATGAAATTTCTCGGAAACTTTCTTCATCATATCATCCGTGATATGCTCTTCTGTATATCTTTTAAGGTAATCTATCCATCCATATCCTACGCCGTCTGAAAATTGTTCTTTCTGTCTCCATAATATCTCTCTTGGGATAAGTCCTTCAAATGCCTCTCTTAAGATTTTTTTCTCAGGCTCCTTTCCGGGGCACATTTTATCGGTCGGATCAATGTTCATCGCATATTCAAGAAAATCCTTATCGAGGAACGGCACTCGTGCCTCAAGTCCCCATGCTGCTGTCGATTTGTTTGCCCTCAAACAATCGTATTTGCTTAGCGCGAGCAATTTTCTTACAGTCTCTTCATGAAATTCTTTTGCGTTTGGCGCCATATGAAAATATAGGTATCCGCCAAACACTTCATCGGCGCCTTCGCCCGAGAGGACCATCTTTATTCCCATAGATTTTATTTTTCTTGCCATCAAGTACATCGGAGTTGCCGCCCTGATAGTCGTCGTGTCAAAGGTTTCGAGATGATATATGACGTCGCGTATTGCGTCAAAACCTTCCTGTATCGTGAAGACTATTTCATGATGTACTGTTCCTATATGCTCTGCAACTATCTTTGCAAATTTCATATCTGGCGAATCTTTCAATCCTACAGAAAAAGAATGAAGCCTCGGCCACCACGCCTCTTCTTTATCTCCTGATTCTATACGCATTTTCCTATATTTGGCTGCGATTGCAGCTATGAGCGAGGAATCCAGTCCTCCAGATATAAGTACTCCGTATGGTACATCGGACATGAGCTGTTTTTTTACAGCGGTCTCTAACTCTGTCCTTAATCTCTCCAGAGAAACTTTTTCTTTTGGAATTGTTGTTTCCCATCTCGGTTTGTACCATCTTACGAATTTTTTATCGCTTCCTAGATAATAATGCCCTGGCGGAAACTCCTCTATCTTGCCGCAATATTTATCGAGCGCTTTCATCTCGCTTGCAAAATATGTTGTTCCTGAAGGATCCCATCCAATATATAGTGGCACTATCCCTATATGATCTCTTGCGACGAAATAAGTTTTTTTCGCTTTATCGTATAGTATGAATGCGAATATGCCATCCATCATATCGAGAAACTCAGGACCGAATTCATCGTATAAGTATAGTATAACTTCACAGTCTGACTTCGTCTGCCAGTCATGTTCTCTTTTTAGTTTTTTCTGCAATTCTGTGTGAGTATATATTTCTCCATTCACAGCAAGGACGCTTCCCGTCTTCGTATCTACAAGAGGTTGCGCTCCATGTTCGACGTCGACAATGGACAGTCTTTCATGAGCGAGCACTGCATGTTCGTCCGAATATATTCCGCTCCAGTCAGGGCCGCGATGTCTTATCTTTCTTGCCATCTCTGTAGCGCGCAATCTAATCTCCTTAGATTTTTCCTTGAAATCGAATATTCCTATTATTCCACACATTTTTATGACCTCATTATATACGTATTCGCGCTAGATTTATAATATTATCCCAAGAAAAATGAAAAAAACTGCAATAAATAGCAATATTTATATAGAAAATGGAACATATATTCCATTATGGATGTAAAATTGGATGATAAGGATAAGAAGATACTTGCTGTGCTCCATGATCATGCTGATTATCCGACGCGGATGATTGCCAAAGCTACAGCACTTCCGATTACAACTGTACATAACAGAATACAGAAGCTTAAGAAATCTGGAATAATACGTAAATATACTGTCGAATTAGATAATTCGAAGACTGGAAGAAATTTTGTCGCATACGTTTTGGTCTCCGCAAGCCTTGAATTGCTAAAGCAGAAGCATAAGACCCAATACGATATGATTAACGAGATAAAGAAATTTTATTTCGTCGAGCGGGTCGATGTCGTGACAGGCGGAACGGACCTTGTTGTAATAATGAGAGTGTCTGATGTAACAGAGTTCGACAAATGTCTCTTGACAAAACTCCAGCAGGTTGAAGGTGTAGAAAAAACGCAATCACTTATAGTAATACATGAAAAATAAAATAAGAAATATATTAATTGATTTCAGGACTACTTTTTTCTTCCTGATTTTTTTGCTCTTTTTTGATTAGGATATGTGCCGCATCCGAATATTGCGTATATTGGACACCATCCTATGATCCCAGTAACGAGCGCTATAACGGCCAGTATTAGCCACCATGAGCTTAATGCGAGTCCCATTATTATGAATATTACCGCTAATATTATCCTTACGATCCTATCTGCTATTCCTATATTCTGCATAGACATCACCAATCAATTTATGGCGAATAATGTTTATAAATTTGCCTATTTCCGTGCACGCCAAAAAGAAAGATAAAATTTTAGAGCAACATTTTAAAACAGCAATAATTATCTATCTTCATGTCTAAAAAGATTGGTTTCAAGATAATCAAGAGAGATCCTAAAAGCAAAGCTCGTGTAGGTAAATTGATCACGATGCATGGCACTGTCGAAACACCGTACTTCATGGCCGTGGCCACCCGTGCTGTCGGAAAATTTGTTGGACCTGATGATTATGAAAAGATTGCTGATGGTCTCATATGCAACGCGCTTGTCTTGTCGCTCAAGCCAGGCACTGATACGATAAAGAGATTTGGTACGATACATGATTTCATGAGGGTTCACAAACCGATATTTACTGACTGTGGAGGATTCCAGATGCTGCGCGACAGCTTCATGGATGAGCGGACGAAAAAGGGCATCTCGTTCAAAAGTCCGTTCAACGGACAGAAATTTATCCTGACTCCTGAAAAGATAATGAAGATTGAACAGGATATAGGGGCTGATGCCGTGATGATGCTTGATGATGTTGCGCCTTATGGTGCTTCGCGTGAGGATTTTGAACGCTCCGTCGAGAATACTCACAGGTGGGGCACGGAATCTAAAAAATATCACAATAAGAATGATCAATTTTTATACGGTATCGTTCAGGGAGGCTTTTTTCCAGATTTAAGAAAGAAGAGCGCTGAATTCATACGTGACATGGATTTCGATGGCAATGCGATAGGCGGCGTTGCGATTGGAGAGACAAGAGAGGAGATGTATGAAGCGATAAATAATTCAGTTCCATATCTTGATGAGAAAAAACCAAAACACCTTCTTGGTGTCGGAAGCCCCGATGATATAGTTGAATGCGTCGCTTTAGGTTTAGATACTTTCGATTCAGTATATCCAACGCAATCAGCGAGGCATGGCAGCATGTTTACTTTCGATGGAAAGATCGATGTGTTATCGGCAAAATACGCTCATGACAATAACTCTGTAGAAAAGGGATGTAAATGCACGACGTGCAAAAATCACTCTAGAGGATATCTTCGGCATCTTCTGAAATTCGATGAGCCAGCAGGCAAAAGATATGTAACGATACATAACCTATACTTCATGAGCGAGCTCATGAGACGGGTCAGAAAAAGCATAAAGAACGGGACGTTCGATAGCTTTAGAAAAAATATAGTTGCGGCTTACAGGAAGAATAACAATCCAAAGCAGTTGATTGGCGTCAATGTAAAACAATGAGATATTATTGGAAGTATATTGGTCCTCCAACTTTTCTCTTATACACCGGTTTGCTTGCTGTTATGTAATTATCCAATTCATTGTTACTCATCATATCAAGATGTACTTTATCTCGCAATTCGTTATGATATATTCCTGCCACTATCAATAATGTCTCTCTTTCTTGACTTTGCTCATTGCAGTTGTGTATAGTTAACGTTGTCCCTACTATAGCTAGCAATCCGGCAATCATAAATGGCGCGACTCTTGTTGTAGATATCTTTCTGACTAGAGAGGAAATCTTTTGATATTCTGTTGGTTCAATATATATAGGCTTCACACCTTTGCCAGTACTTATTATCGTCATGCTTACACCATCTGGTATGCTGTGTCTCTCGCGAAATTTTTTGTCGTATGTTATGAATCCTGCAGATCCGCTGATTTCGCAATCAACATGTTGTATGGATGCTATTTTCTGTGCTTTTTTTAATTGCTTGTTGTCTATTTCAATTAATCTATGTCCTTCTGCTTGTGTTGCAAGCAATCTTTCTTTGAATAGTGTATATGGTGTAACCAATTTATCGGCCTTGCTTTTCGGTGAGAAATCCTTAAATCGTAATATTCCGTCTTGTTCGTATAAGTTATCGTCATTGAATACTCCATTTTCTTTAACAGGAAGAAGCCCGACAAGTTTCGTCTTAGAACCCTGTTCTTTTATCGCTTGGTATAAACTCATATATAATTTTCCTGAACCTACTCCTAAGCATAATAAATCTGAATCCAGTTCAACTATTCTTCTTGCTTGTTCTTGCAGGGCGCGACTTACGAAATCAGTATAATCTCTGACTCGTAAAGCCTCCGGCATCTTACTGGCGATATATTTTTCTCGTTCTTCTCCATCTCTTAGTATGACATTATCTTTAATCTCTACCTCTAGCGGCGTTCCCGTGCTTTTATTAACAAGATTCACCGCACGTATATTGTGAGTTAATCCTCTTCTCTCTATACCTTGACGTATCGCTCCGATATAATTTCCAGAACTTATGACGGTTATAGTGTCTATATTGTTAGCTAGCGCGTCGTCTATTATCTCATCTATTCCAAGTTTTTTATGTGTACTCCCCGTATTTTTATAAAAATCTACAATCTTTACATTAACCATATTATTTTATATATAGAACAATTTATAAATTTTCCCGTTTGTAATCACTCGATAGTAATTACATACAGTTATGCATTATTTTATTTTCTAATCTTCTTCAAAAATCCCATAAGTGCATAAGCTTCACGTCGTGATAGGAATGACTTGTTTATCATCTTCTTCCAGACAGTCCGCTGGGTCTCCTTCTTTTTTTCATTGAGAAAATGCATATTGTCCATTGCGTCATCGAGTATCTTCATCATCTGCCTTTTCTCGAGCTCAGATATTGGTGTGATATGTGATATGATATTCTCTTCAGAAATCTTCTTGAATATCTCGTAAAGTATTATCGTTGTAGCGTGGCTTACATTCATCGTGCCATATTTTTTGCTTGACGGGATTGTTACAGTAAAATCCATCTGTGCTATCTCTTCATTTGTGAGGCCTGAGCCCTCCCTTCCTAATACTATTGCTACGCTAGTATCTTTCTTCAGTTCAGAAAGCCTTTCTGCGAGCTGTTCTGGCGTCGTAGGCGTCCGTAGAACGTTGTAGTCTCTTCCAATCTTTGCCGTGGTGGCTATTAGATAATCGAATTTTTTGTGGAGATTTGTTATTGTATTTTTATTGTATGACTTGATTATTTTGATATTGTCTACAAGATCGTTCGCCCATTTTGCTCTGTTTCTCAGGTCCTTGGATGATGTATCAAATTTTGGATTTACGAGAATTAGGTTATTGAAATCAAAGTTTTTCATAGCTCTACATATCGCGCCCGTGTTTCCAGGATTCTCCGGTTCAATAAGAATTATTGCTATATTAATCATAGTTTAAGGATTATCTTGTGCTTAATAAAGGTTATTTTGTGCTCACACGTTATTTGTAATCACTTTTGAGTGGTTATAAATCGAAACATTTAAATACTAGTTATACCTACTACTACTAAGTAACAATTATTTGAGCGAGTATAAATGAAATATAAGGTTTGTATATCGGTGGATGAGGAAACCTTGGTGAAAATTAAGGAGCATATTCGTAAAGGTAAATTCCGGAATAGATCTCATGCTTTCGAATACGCTATACAGAAGGAATTCTTAGATTACGAATCTGTTAATCAAGAGGCGAGAGAATGAGTGCCGCAACTTCAGAAGCAAAGATACTGCCATTTAGTTCAGATAAACCTCTTACAATAGGCAGATATACTGTTATAGACAAGAGAAGAAAGAGGGGTAATTGGGGCATAGCTTACAATGTTTACGATCCTGTGACTAAGACAAGATTTGTCGCAAAAAGATACGATCCTTCTGAGACTGCGTTACATCAGCTTGCAGAGAGAGGGCTTGAGTTAGATGATATCACACGAAATGAATTCACAGGGCTTAACGCTCCAGAAAAGGTTGTTCAATCCTTTGTAGAATTGGATAATAACAAACCATTCCTGATAATGCCTCCTTTTAGAGGAGACCTTGAAGAGTTGATAACTAATGATGATAGCTCCAAGAACTATTTAGGTAACGGGCTTTCAATCTCTGAAATAACTTCATGGATAACTGATATGACAAAATCACTCTCAGGATTCCATAAGAGGTATAACGAAGCTCATGGAGATATAAAGCCAGATAATTATTTTTATGGCCTTGAAGATAATGATGGAAACATAATAGATAACGGATTGTGGCTCGGCGATTCCGGAACAAAAACAGGCTCATCTACTCTATCGCAAAACGAATCCAGAGCAAGGATGGGTTCAATCTACACTAGAGCTCCAGAGAATTTCAGAGACGGCTCACGGCCTGAGATGCGTTCTGATGTCTCGGCTACAGGAACAACTATATTCAAATTATTGACTGGAAAATTCATGTTCGAAGATGAACTAGATAATTCTAAAGATCCTAATAAGTATATGAGCTCCTTAGATAATAAGATACTTGACAGTATGATAAAAAAGAAGCTTGAAGTAGTTCCTAGAAATTTCAGAAAATTCTTGTATCGTTCAATGACGACCAATAAGACTGGAAGGAATAAACGTTATGAGAATGGAATGGAGATGAAAACTGCATGGGAAAAAACTTTAAGAGACATGTCTCCATACAGCTTTACTAAAAAAATCTTAAAGACGGCAGCTGTTCCTGTTATAGCGACAGCCATTTATGTATCTACATTACTTAATGTTTCTGAAGTTATTAATACTCACCAGATAACCTCTTCGATAGATCCAGAGACTTTCGAGGTTGTCAGTTCTTACGCAAATATCGATGTTACATTATATGCTAGAGGGCAACCTACCATAAAAAATCCTAAGATGTATACTCTTGGCAAAGGCGAGAAATGTTACCCATCTATACAATTATCTTTTGGTTCTCTTCCAGATTCACTGCAACACTCTTTCCTTTTATCTGGAAGCGTTGGATTTGAGGGCTATGAATTCAAGAAATTTCATATGTGGACATCATCAAAGGGTAAGACTGGAGATTACGGTTATGACAATTATGACCTGTTTGATGTACATCCGATGGTTCCCGATGATGTGCCTGAGGGTGCAACAATAAACTTAGAAGTAAGATTATATAATCCTGATTCCACTGCATTGGATAGTTTTTACAAGTGGCACACTGATGTCCCGAAACTCAAGTTCTATTCTCCCGGGTTATATTTATGCAGCAAAAAGATTCCTGTACATATCTTAAAGAAGGGTCAAAAATCTAACGAGATAATCATACTTGGAGGTTCTGAAGAATACATATCTAAAGATTTAAGGATAATTTCAGGATTGGAAGAGAATGGATATATAGATAAGTCTTTGTCATATTTAGTGAGAGTTCCTGCGTTAGGAATCCTCGATTTTAATAAGCCGACGGATAACGTCGTAAACGTAAGTTCGCTGAATCCATTCAAAGACTTGCCCATAGATGGAGGTTCTAACGATGTTCAACTGATTGCTTTCAAAGACAAAAGGCTCGTTTACCAAACATTTTTCAAGGTCAAGGACCCTTCTATCAAGGGAGTAAATTGGGATGTCGCTATTCCAGACACC
>CAZFVG010000035.1:0-8635 GCA_964522135.1 uncultured Methanosarcinales archaeon
CTTGTTTCCGTCGAACATAGGGAATATCCTGTCTGCAGTCCCTCCTGCAGGGTGCACATGCGTCACCATTATCTTTATGTCTGAATCCTGAATATATTTATGCCCTTTTGCTAGAAGATCGTAAGTTTCCTTATCTGTTATCTGATGTATACCGATATTCACTCCAGAGCATCCGAATATCCCTATGTTCTTTTTTGTCTTTCCGTCTGTTGAAGGGTCTATCATTTTGATACTATAACCGTGCATATTCTTTGCTCCATAGAACTGTGCAAGAAAATCAGCGGTTGCAGGGCTGTCATGATTTCCTGGGACGAGCAATACTTTTTTTCCATGCTTTAGAAATGGTCCAATGAGATTATCTGTCTTCTCATCTCCCTCGGTTAAATCTCCGCATAATATCACAAGGTCCACATTCTCTTTCGAAGCCTTTTCCGCAAGCTTCTTTGCTATTCCGCTATCACCATGCAGATCCCCTGCAGAAAGTATTCTCATATTATCACCAGAACTATTTTTTTCTCGTCAATTGTATCTCTTCAAGAGGAAAATTTATCTTTACGCCACGGCTAAATCTTTCGGTCCTTGGAGTTATCATTATCTTTGACCCTTCAAGATGGATTATCGTTGATGGCCTGCCAATCTTTGGTCCATCATAGAAAACATAATCAACGTTCCTACGTATATCATTATCTAAGTCTTCAAGACTCGTCATGAAATTCTGTCCGCTGATATTTGCTGATGTAGTTACAACTGGGAATTTCAAGTTATAAGCTACTGCAAGAAACCAATGGTTAGGCATCCTTATACCTAAAGTGATATCCTTACCTTTAATATTGTGAACGTTCATAGCCACGGCCTTCGGATTTTTCATTTTCATAATTAGAGTATATGGTCCGGGGAGTTTTCTTATCCACTCCTCAGCCTCTTCTGTAACGACGCAATTAGCGTATATCCATTCTTTATTTGGAACGATGACCGAGAATGGCTGCTCAAAAGTTTGTCCGCTTCCTTTAATCTTTCTTATCCTTCCAACAAGTTTTTCGTCAAGGGCGTTGCATCCTATACCATATATGGTGTCAGTAGGATACACAAATAAACTCTTAGCCAGATCACCAAGAATAGCGTCCCTGTTGAGGTTGTATTCATCAAAGTTTATCACAATCATGGAAGATGGAGAGTTTTTAAATTTAAAAATGTGATGAAATAAGAAGTATAAAAAAGTATACTAAAAAAATTATACTATAGATTCGTCTCTTATGTTGAGTGGACTGTCTTCCCAATGTTTCGCCCGCTCATAAAAGAAATCTTTATCCTCGTATGTCTCGAGTAATTTCATAATGTTTTTTCCTTTCATGCTTTCACCCCGCGGCTCATCCGCCTTATTTGGTCATAAAATATCTGCTCTATCGCTTCCATCTCGCAACTGTATGTTTGCTCTGTTATTTGTTCGTCCATGTTTTCCTCCATCACGCAAATCTAAAATAATAGTAGAATCAGTTATTTATATAGGCTATTTCGCCCTGTCCAGTGTGGCTAGTGGAGAATGATTGTGCCTGGTTTCGGAACATCTGCTATCAATACATGATAATCGTATAACCTTGATAGGTGTCTTTGATTTACGAACATTCCTACCTGATCATTAGATATTCTGAATGGCATATCACGTTCAGTCATTTTTGTTACTGTTTCTTTATTTAGATATTTGAACCATGGCTTTGTTTTGTTGCTAAAAAAGTTTAGTCTATACTTTCTTTCATCATTAACTCTAAGTACCTCTGACAAAAATTTATTTTCTTTGTCATGAAATTCTAATATAGGCTTATATGGTCCGATACTTGACCCGCCAGCAATCATACCCATAAAATACGCTAGGTACATATTATCGATCTTTTCTTTTGGGACAAAATTCTGAGGAGCAAATCCTTCTTTAGAGAATATATTGACGTGATCATTCAGATATCTTTTTATCGAAGGCCAATTGAGACTGAGGCTTACATCAGTAAGTTCGTGATTACCCATCTTTTTAGAGAAATATTTTCTACGATATACTGAGGTGTTAGGAGAGATATTGAAATTCGAGTATATGATGTTCTCAAGTATCCCGCAGTATAAATCGCAGTCACCGTGTTTCCCTGAAAGTTTCAAATCCTCGCCGCGCAATGCATCAGTACGCATCACACCTAATAGAAATGACAATTTCTCATCGATGTTTGAAGGGATTTTTAATCCGACACGCTGCTCTGAAGGGCTTAGAGTGTAGTCGAACGGATTTTTTACTGGAGCCAATGCGTTTATCCTAAAATCATCGCCGAATAGGTGCCTTCCTATATCTTGGCGCAATAATGACATGTTCGTCAATGAATCGTTATCTTTATCTTTATACATCCTGCTCAATGTCTCGCCGACGTTTCTAGTGTCATTGTCTGGATTTTTCCAATCAGTCACGAGTACCGCAATGTTCGTAGATACTACCTGAGCGAGCGCATTGTTCTTCGGCAAGTTCATATCGAGGCTTTTTTTGACTAATAGCTCCGCGGCCTTGATGACTCTTGATTGTATAGATCCTGATCTGACAGAAATCATCTCTTCTGGAGATATTTCATACGTTTGCATCATTTTCTTAGTTGCATCTTCAGGAGTTATATTCTTTAATTCCTGATATAATGCTAAGTTCTTGGTCATCATATGAGAACAAAGTTTCAATTTAAAAAGATTATTGTTATCACTTATAAGTAATATAAATATTCTCGTAATGTCCACTAGTCAAGAAAACCAGTTAATCAATCATCGTATACGATTCTATTATGACGACACTCTCACTCATAAGAATACTAGGAATACGCATATTCGTGTTCAACGAATGTTTTATCAACCAAATATCTGAAGGAATTATCTTTTCAGGCAATTTATCTATAGAAAACCATTTCAATTCCCCGGCAGCGGTTTGCCTGAACTTCAATCTTTTTGAATTGACTTTCGTGAATATCAGTATGAAACTATGCTTTACGGTTCCTGATTCCTCAACATGCTCATGGAGTATATTATTCAATGAAACAAATTCTGCACCAAGCCTCGTCCTCTCGAAAACTTTCCGCAGGCTAGCCTCGCGATAGTTCTCATGCATAGAAATTTTTCCGCCAATCATCGACCAATAATCTTTATATGGTCTCTTGTTACGCTTTATTAAAAGAATATTTTTCGCGTGCATCACAGCGACTAGAATGACTGGAAGCGGGCCAAGTTCCTGTCCATATAATTGTGAGAATATAGGGATATATTTTTCTGCATCTTTCGTTAGATGATAATAGTCTCCTTTTTTCTCAAGAAAATTATCTTTCACCATGCTCGTCAAATGGTATGATACCATGTTAGACCTTATTCCTAGCCTTTTTTCTATCTCGTTAAATTTTAACCTACGCGTATCGAGAAACATCTTGAATATCTCAGATCTCTCTTTCTTGTCAAGTGGTTTCATCTTACTCGAATCAATTCGAGGAATTATTTAAATATTGCGGGTTTTTAACTAAAACACACATCTTAAAATTTAGGAGGTACGAAAGATGAATATCGACGATATAAAACAGAAGGCGCATTATATATCAATAACAGGAATAATAAGAAAGAACGGAAAATATCTTATATGTCAGAGAAGCATGGAAGAAGAGATTTTTCCAGGCAAGTGGTGTGTGCCAGGCGGAAAACTTGAACAGAATGAATTTATCAATACCAAGAAAGATACAAAAGATCATTGGTTTAATATTTTAGAGAATTGTCTAAAAAACGAAGTATTAGAAGAGTGCAACATCAAAATAAAAAATATTGGTTACGTATCAAGTCTTGTTCTTATAAGACCTAACGGTTTCTCTGGAGTGATAATAAGCCTATACGCGGATTATGATTCTGGAGAAATAGAACTTAAACAAAAAGATGAACTGGTAGATTACGCATGGGTCACGTTGGAAGAAGCAAAGAAATACGATCTAATAGCAAATATCTACGAACAATTATGCGCTGTTGAGGAAAAATATAGAAAAAAATAAAACTCGCTTAGATTAGTATTCAGTCAATTTCTTGTTGACTATTGTCGTATTTCCGCCTGAATGCGTCCGCTCGAGCGAGATGAATTTCCCTTCTTCGAGTTTTGTTATCTTTCTCTGGAAAGTTTTATATGATGAGCGCCCTCCTGCCTTCTCGTATAATTTGAAGAGATCGCCGATTTTCTTTCCAGAATATTCCTTGACTATTTTTAGAATGAGTTTGCTCTCGTCGTCGAGTTCGTCAGTGTTCTTTATCGTGAACTGTTCTATCTTTGTCATCGCGCGCTCTGCATGTTCTTTCTTGACGCGCTGGGAATTCTGTGATTCTGCAATCACAACAGACTCTCTGAGCAAGAATAATCCTATCCTTACATCCTTCAATTCTGCAGCCTTATGAGATATCACTCGCAAGACATCATCATCGACGCACTCAGTATCGAACGCGTACGGAATCCTCTCTTTCAATATTCCTTCTATCTCTGTATCATTATACTGCGGGAATTCTGTTTCTTCAAGCATTAGTCTGCTTCTTATCCTGTCATCGAGTTCGAGAAGCCACGATTTATAATTTGTGACCAAGAATATTGTCTTCTTGTAGACCATCTCTGAAAGTATATATAGAAAATCTGTATCCTCTGCCTTGTCAATCTCGTCGAATACGAATATCGCGCCTTTCTTATTTATTATCTGGGTGACTATCTTGAACAAGTCTTCTGTATTCTTGTTCTGAACGAATGCGTAACCGACTGCATCACATAATTCTAGGACGACCTTATATGTGGTGTTCTTGTGCCAACAATTCACATATATCATGTGCAATTTGTCAGAGAATTCATCACTCTCATCAAGCTCTCTCAATAAGTGTTTGAGTGCGGCTGTCTTTCCAACACCAGGAGGACCATGCACAAGGACATTTCTTCCATTATGATCCGTCAATAACGGTTTGATGCATGATGCCAAGTATCGCTGCTGAGACTCTCTGTACGGAACGGTCTTTGGCAAGAAAGTATAATCTAAGGCATACTCGTTCTTAAATAACGATACCCCCGGTTTCAATAAATCATCATAAAAACCCATGATACCAAGAACCAACAGAGATTTATAAAAGTTATGATGAAAAAGAAAAATAATCATTTAGAAGAAGTAAATAAATTTATAAATAATAATACGTTCGCAAAATCATGCCAGGAATAGTAGTGTATAGGGCCGAAGACAGTTGCTATGTAAAATTGTCTGCAACCGATGACGGAATGTTTGAAGCCATAAGAAGAATGCAAAATGCTACCGGAGTGTATATAGTATCTTCTAAAGAGAAACTGACACAACCAGAGATGGAAAATATAGAAAGAGAACTTGAAATTGTGCTTCAAGACGTGAATAATAAACCGATATCTCTAAAACAAAGAGAAAAAGATATTTCTAACGTATTCCTAAAATATTCTAAAAATTAATCGTTTTCCGTCACATTTTTAAAACTCTTCGGTATAACTGGATTATGGAATATTCTCAACTGTCCGAGCTATATGCTAAATTGGAATCAACGTCAAAGAGACTCGAGAAGACGAGGTACTTGTCGGCATTTCTCAAGGATTGTCCGAAAAAAGATATCGATAAGATAATGCTTCTTGTTCAGGGACTTATTTTCAACAAGGCTGATGAGCGAAAGATAGGGATCGCATCAAAATTAATCGTAAAGGCCCTGAACGTCGCTACTGGGATTGATACTGACACGATTGAAAAGTCATGGAAAAAGACTGGAGACCTTGGGCTTACAGCCGAAGATCTCGTGAAAAAAAAGCGCCAGCATACATTGTTTTCAGAAGAGTTGACGGTAGCAAAAGTTTTCAACAACCTCCAGAAGCTTTCAACAATAGAGGGCATTGGAAGTACAGACATGAAACTTAAGGTAATAGCTGAACTATTGACAAGCGCAAAACCGAACGAGGCAAAATATATCGCAAGGACTGTTCTTGAGGATTTAAGGGTGGGGCTTGGCGAAGGGACTCTTAGAGATGCAATATCTATCGCATATTATGAAAGTCAAGGTGGAAAGATAGATCTTGAAAGTAAAGATCCAAGTTTTGGGGCTGGAAACGAATTGACAAAGATAAGGGATTCGATCCAGGAAGCGTATGATGTCACGAACGATTACGCAATCGTTGCGCAATTATTGATGGAGAACGGACTTGAATACTTGAAGAATCTTGAATTGAACACAATGAAGCCAGTAAAGGTCATGCTCGCCCAAAAAGTCAAGGATGTTAGCGAGGCGTTTGAAGTTGTTGGGAGGCCTGCCGTTGTTGAATACAAATATGATGGTTTTAGAATGCTTATTGGAAAACATGGAGATAAAGTAAATATCCACACGCGAAGGCTAGAGAACGTCACAAACCAATTCCCTGAAGTGGCAAAGCTTGTGAAAGAGAATGTCATGGCTGATTCATGTATTATTGATAGCGAAGCTGTCGGCTACGATCCTAAGACAAAAAAATACGTCCCATTTCAGAATATATCTCAAAGGATAAAGCGAAAATATGACATTGAGAATATGGCAAAGCAGATTCCGGTAGAGTTGAATGTGTTTGATATAATATATTATGAAGGGAAATCTATGATCAAAGAGCCTTACAAGGAGAGAAGAAAGATAATAGAGAAGATAATCAAGGAAAAACCTTTGCATATAAGACTTGCGCAGCAGACAACTACAGATAAAGATGATGAGGCTGAAAAATTCTATCATAAATCGTTGGACGCCGGAAATGAAGGCGTAATGTTCAAGAATCTTAGTAGCCCATATAAGCCTGGCTCAAGGGTCGGATATATGGTAATGATGAAACCAGTCATGGAAACACTTGATGTCACAATTGTTGCTGCTGAATGGGGCGAAGGCAAGAGAGCTGGCTGGCTCACAAGCTACACCGTAGCCGTTTACGATGAAGACACTGACGAATATCTTGAGATTGGAAAATTTGGCACAGGAATAAAGGAGAAGAAGGATGAAGAGACAAATATCGATGGAGTGTCATTCAATGAGCTTACAGAATTATTGAAGCCGAGTATTATAAGCGAAAAGGGGCGTGAAGTGCGGATAAAGCCAGAGATAGTTATAGAATTGAAATTCGAAGAGATCCAGAAAAGTCCTAGTTATAGTTCAGGGTACGCTTTAAGATTTCCAAGACTTGTCAGGATAAGATCGGACAGGCGCGCTGATGAGTCAAGCACAATAAGCCAGATTGAAGGAATGTATAAAGAACAATAATTCCATTTATTCTAGAATTATTCCGGAACATTTCCGTAGAGTGGGAACAAATATTTATAAAGTATCCAGAAAGATATCAATTGATGAAGATTGAAGAATCCAAGAAAGTAGATTATAAGTTTAACTTCAAAATCTACTTTGACTTATTGAAGAAATATAAATGGTTATTCATAATAGTGTTAAGCATAGTGTTGCTGAATGAAGCGGCCAACGTTTCAGACAGATTCTTATTCAAAATAATCATTGATAATGGTACAAGCTATGGCACTGGAGCTATAACAAGAGACTTACTTTTGCATGCTCTCGTGCTTGTGGCGGTATTATATCTGTGTTTAATACTTCTTAAAGCAACTTTCAGATGGTCAATGCTAAGAATGGTTAACAAACTTGAATCGGACATGATAAACGATTTGAAGATAAAATTCTTCAATCATATACTCACGCTATCGCACAAATTCCACACAAGCAATAGGACCGGATCGTTGATATCAAGATTGTCAAGAGGTGGAAGGGCAGTAGAAAGAATGACAGACACTATAGTGTACAATGTAGCACCACTAATATTTGATCTGATGATTGTTTCAGCATCATTAATGTTTTTTGACGCAATAACCGGAGTTGTACTAATACTAACAGTGGTATTATTCATAATTTATAGTTACTCTATACAACGAGTTCAAAGACCTACAAGCATAAAAGCAAACGATGTAGAAGATTATGAGAAAGGAATCGTTGCAGATATATTCACAAACATCGATTCAATAAAATATTTCGGTAAGGAAAACTACATCAAAGACAAATTCAAGCAAATAAGCAATGATACAAGGTACTGGACAAAGAAAAATTGGGATTATTTCACATGGCTTGACGCAGGTCAGGCCATTATACTTGGTTTAGGAACATTTTTCCTATTATACTTTCCACTTATAAAATTCATTCATAACGAGATAAGCCTTGGAACGATAGTCTTCATCTACACTATCTATGGAACACTTGTCGGTCCATTATTCGGGTTTGTTAGCGGTATGCGTGAATATTTCAGGGTCATGGCTGACTTTGATGCACTGTTTGAATATGCCAAGATTGAACAAGAGGTAAAAGACAAGCCAAATGCTTTTGATCCTAAAATTGAGAATGGAAGTGTTGAATTTGATAACGTGACATTCAACTACGGTCAAAGAAAGATATTCAAGAACTTCAACCTTAATATACCAAAGAATAAGAAGATAGCTTTAGTGGGTCATTCTGGTTCAGGAAAGTCAACACTTGTCAAAATACTGTATAGACTTTACGATGTTGATGATGGCAGCATAAAGATTGATGGAATAGACATAAGAAACAT
>CAZFVG010000036.1:0-8211 GCA_964522135.1 uncultured Methanosarcinales archaeon
CTCAGAGCATACTGGAAAAGGCACTGAATCGCTCATGCAGAACAGGATCGGCCTCAAGAAGAGCAAGGCGATAATAAAAGGTCTGGTTAAGATAAATGAGAGCGCGTTCAATAGCAATGGCTACCAGAAATCCGACATACTGCTGCTCGATGACGTGTCACGCGGGATATCGATACCTGATTTAGAGATACATAACGACAAGGTCCGCTGCACCCATGGCTCGACAATAACAAAACCCGATATCGAAAAGATATTCTATCTCCAAAGCCGCGGACTTTCAAAAGAGGAGTCTACAGAGATGCTTATAGAAGGTTTTTACGATAAAATATTAAAAGATATAAATAATAATGCTATCATGACCGAACTCAGAAATGATGTTCTGGGAAGGTAAGAGATAAAAAAATTGCAGCATGATGCAGAAACAGGCGATTGAACATGACGATAAAAACAATAAGAGAGGATTTTCCGTTAATAAAGAACAGAGGCATATCATATCTAGACAATTCTGCGACGACACAAAAACCGCGCGTAGTCATAGATGCCCTTAAGAATTTTTACGAGAATTTTAACGCAAATGCGCATAGAGGGATATACAAGCTCTCAGAGGATGCGACGGCAAAGCTTAATGAATCAAGGGAGATCATCGCGAGATTCATAAACGCAGACCCAGAGGAGATAATATTCACAAAGAACGCTACAGAGGGACTTAACAACATCGCAAACAGCATCGAAAGAAGCCTTGAGATAGACAAGAACCATAACATTGTAGCGACCATACTTGAGCACCATAGCAATTTCGTCACATGGCAGCAGCTCGCGAAAAGGGCAGGCGCAGAATTCAGGATAGCAGATTACGATGATAAGAAACACGAATTGAAGGATATCTCAAATTTCGTGGATGAAAATACACTCGTAGTCGCGTTTACAGGAATGTCGAACGTCACAGGAATAATCCCAGACGCAAAGAGCATAATCCAAAAAATTCGCAAAAAAAATAAGAACGTACTTATAGTAATAGATGCTACACAGCTTGTAGCCCATAAGAGGATAAACGTCAAAGAGCTCGATGTAGATTTTCTCGTCTTCAGCGCCCACAAGATATACGGTCCTAGCGGGGTAGGAGTAGTGTATGGAAAACGCACTATACTTGAAAAGATTAATCCATTCCAGTATGGCGGCAACATGATAAACCGCGTTGAACTCTATGACAGCGATTGGGCAGAACTTCCTGATAAATTCGAGGCAGGAACAATCGACACTCCAGGGATATTTGCTACGGGCGTTGCGATAAACTATCTTGAAAAGAATTTTTCCGATTTAGAAAGAACAGAAAAAGAGCTTACTGGATACATGCTAAAAGAGTTGAGGAAGATCCCTCAAGTCAGGATATTAGGACATAACAGTACAAACAAGAAAGGTAATGAATATAGAAGCGTTGTAAGCTTCATAACGACCAACGTTCATCCGCACGATATGGCGACCATCTGCGACCAATCAAATGTCTGTGTAAGAGCAGGACACCATTGTGCCCAACCATTCATGAAACGAATGGGGATAACCGCTACTACACGAGCAAGCATAGGGATGTATAACAACAGAGAGGATATTGAGGAATTGATAAAAGCTATCAAGAAGGCTATAAAGATAATAGGCTAAACTAAGAGGATAAAATGGATGAACTTTACAGAGAATATCTCCTAGAACATTACAAAGATCCGCAAAATAAGGGCAAGATAAAGAATCCGGACATACACAAGTATGATGTGAATGTCTCATGCGGGGATGAGGTTGAGATATTCATAAAACTCGATAAGCCGCATGAGGATAAGGATGGCAGTATAGACAAGAGGAAGATTACGGATATAAAATTTGATGGTCATGGCTGCGTCATATGCATGGCATCAGCATCGATACTCACAGAAGAGGTACTTGGAAAGACCATTGGAGAGGTAAAGAAGATGAATACGGACAGTATGCTGAAGCTTCTACAATTGAATCTCACTCCAACGCGAATAAAATGTGCTATGCTTCCGCTTGTGACTATAAAGAAGGGAGTGCTCGAGAAGGAATCAGGTCCTCAAGAGAACGTTAAAAAACAAGAAAGCAAATAGGAGCGTATTCAACATTTATTATCAAGGGGGTCGCAATGAAAAAAATATTAGAGATAAAAAATCTAAAGGTCAATATAGAAGGTAAAGAGGTAGTCAAGGGCATGAATATAGAATTGAGTATTGGAGAGGTTGCAGTGCTCATGGGTCCCAACGGCTCTGGAAAATCAACATTTGCAAATGCTATAATGGGCTATCCGAAATTTGAGGTCTCAGGAAGCATACTTTTAGACTCAGACGATGTTACAGGACTCGGTCCTGACGAAAGATCAAAGAAGGGATTATTCTTATCATTCCAGCATCCAATGGAGATACCTGGCGTTACAGTTTCAAATTTTCTTAGGACGGCGATAAATGCTAGGCGCGAGAAGAAGAATCAGATAAAATTGATGGAATTCATGAAGATACTTAATGAGAAGATGGATATGCTTCACATCCCAAGAGAATTCGCGTCAAGGTATCTCAACGAGGGATTCTCGGGTGGCGAGAAGAAGAAGATGGAGATCCTCCAACTCGCAATGTTGAATCCGAAGATTGCAATACTCGACGAGACAGATTCTGGGCTCGACATCGATGCGTTGCGGAACGTATGCGAAGGTATAAACACTATAAAATCACAGAACAAGGAACTCGCAGTCCTTGTGATAACACATTACCAAAGAATGCTGAACTATCTCAAACCTGACCACGTATATATAATGTTTGACGGTCAGATAATAAACCATGGCGGACCTGAACTCGCGCTTCAGCTAGAAAAAGACGGCTATGAAAGTTTCAAGACAAAGTAGTGAAAGAGCATGGATATAGACCTTTCAAAAATAAAAGTGAAGAATCCTGAAAAATTGCATATTGGAAGCGCAGGGATACCTCTGAGCACCGATTTGAAGACGAAGAACACGCTCAATGGATTGAAAAGGATAAAAGAGCTTGAGCTTGAGGCGATGGAACTCGAATTTGTAAGAAGCGTGAATCTGAATCCATCGACAGCAGCGCAGATGCATGAGGAAAATAAGGACCAGAGAGTGATGTTAACATGTCACGGTTCATTTTTCATAAATCTCAACGGAGTAAAAGATACTGTACTTGCAAGCAGGAAGAGAATACTTGAAGGGGCGACTATGGCGAGAGCCGCTGGAGCTTGGTCTATAACATTCCATGCCGCGTTCTATCTAAAAGACGAGAGATCAATCGTTTATGATAGAGTTAAAGAACAATTGAAGATAATAGTTTCAGAATTACAGGATTCAGGAAATGAGATATGGGTAAGACCTGAGACAACAGGGAAAGAATCGCAGTTCGGAAACCTGAAAGAACTATTACAGATGAGCGAGGAACTCGATAACGTCATGCCATGTGTAGATTTCGCGCATCTGCACGCAAGAAGCGTCGGGAAATATAATACTACAGCCGAATATCGCGAAGTTTTAGAAATGATTGAGAAAAGTTTAGGAAGAAAAGGGCTCGACAACATGCATATCCATATGTCAGGAATCAATTACGGTCCAAAAGGGGAGAGAAACCATCTCAATCTTGATGAATCGGATTTCAACTATAAAGACTTGATGAAGATCTGGAAAGAATTCAAGATAAAAGGCGCAGTAATATCAGAAAGCCCAAACATCGAAGGCGATGGACTCGTCATGAAGAAGTACTGGAACGGATTAAAATGAAAAAGAATATCTTGATAATAGGAAAACTGCCCACTAGCGAATCAGAGTTTAACGCATATACTGATATAATCTATATATGTAAACCTTATTCAAAAGACATCTCTAGTCCAATCGATACAGCAAAATTCAAAGGCGATGATAAACAAAGATTCGAGCGTGCATGGAATAAAATCGAAGAATCAGACATAATAATAGCCGAAATGTCAGAAGTGTCAACAGGACAAGGAATGGAGATAGGATATGCAATTACATTGAATAAACCTATAATAGTTATCGCTAAGAAGAATTCAAAGATTTCAGGACTGATAAAAGGTTGCCCAGTACTCAAAAGCATAATCTACTATACTAACATTACGGATGTAAAAAAAGACTTACAAAAGTTTTTGAAAAATTAAAGATACGGAACAGCGCGATTATTCCAGAGATGGAAATGATGATAAAAAGATGAGCATCGAAATACATCTTTCATAAAGCTTAATAATTGATGAAACATTCATAATCCAGAAAGAAAACAGGGAGGAATATAAAATGAAACAGGAAGTACCACCATTGGGATATGCGTATGACGCACTCGAACCATACATCGACGAGACAACGATGAAGATACACCATGACAAGCACCACCAGGCGTACGTAGATAAATTGAACGCTGCACTTGAGCCGTTTGCTGGACTTCAGAAGGTCCCTGTTGAGGTGTTATTGAAAAGCCTGAGCACTATCCCAGAAAATGTGCGAACTGCAGTACGGAATCATGGCGGCGGACATTACAACCATTCATTATTCTGGAAATTACTCAAGAAAGATGTTCCAGTAACAAAAACTATGAGCTTAGCAATCGATAAGGATTTTGGTTCGTTCGATAATTTCAAGAAACAATTCACTGATTCAGCAATAGGAAGGTTCGGCTCGGGATGGGCATGGCTCGTAGTATCTAATGGAAAACTTGAGATCGTATCAACAGCAAACCAAGACAATCCAATATCAGAAGGAAAACATCCAATCTTAGGAATTGATGTATGGGAGCACGCGTACTACTTAAAATATCAGCAAAAAAGAGCAGACTATGTCGCGGCATTCTTCAGCGTAATAAACTGGGATGAAGTCAACAAATTGTACAAGGAAGCGATGAAGTGAGAGAATGGGCAAGTTAGTCGCAAAGCAATCAATAGAAATCAACGCACCTATCTCAAAAGTGTGGGATGCACTCGTAAATCCTAGAATAATCAAAGAGTATATGTTTGGGACAGATGCGGTGTCGGATTGGAAGAAAGGGAGCCCATTAATATTCAGAGGAGAATGGCAAGGCAAAAAATATGAAGATAAAGGGATAATACTTGCCATAGAAAAAGAGAAAACCCTCAAGTATACATATTTTAGCAGCATGTCAGGACTCCCTGATAAGCCAGAAAACTACGCTGTGATAACACTTGAAGTATCGCATGCAAAATCTTATGTCGTTCTGTCATTATCGCAAGATAATATTGTAACAGAACAGGCACGCGAGCATTCAGAGAAGAATTGGAAAATGGTCCTCGAAACTATAAAGACAATCATAGAGAAATGAGTCAGTAAAAGATGAAATCATGAAACTAATAGAGGGATTAAAGGCTCCTGATTTCGAACTTTTGGATCAGGATGGAAAGAAACATAAATTATCAGACTATAAAGGAAAGAAAGTTGTTCTCTATTTTTATCCTAAGGATGATACGCCTGGATGTACGAAAGAGGCATGCAATTTCCGTGATGACGCAAAAAAATATGAGAAGAAAGGTACAGTCATCTTAGGTGTGAGCGCTGATGATGAAAAATCACACAAGAAATTTGCCAAGAAATACGAGCTCACATTTCCGCTTCTGGCTGACACAGACAAGAACACAGTAATGGCCTATAATGTTTGGGGTAAAAAAAGTTTCATGGGAGATGAATATATGGGAATCTTACGGACGACATTCCTTATAGATAAGAAAGGGATAATTACAAAGATATTCGAAAGCGTAAGGCCAGACGATCATAGCAAAGAAATATTGGAAATACTTTAATAAATAGTATATCTTCGATTAAGATGTTTTTGAGGTTCAAGATGGATAATGACGAAAAATATATTCCGGGCGTATGCAACATTGACGCAGGCGGTAGAAGAAAGCGTGCAATATTTGGGATCATCGTACTAGTCATTTCCATTGCTCTATGGTATTATCTTCAAACGTTGTCCGTTAATCTATGGCAATTGTTTGTCGTAATCCCGCTTTGGCTAGGATTTAATGGAATATGGCAAGCAAGATTTTCATTCTGTGTAGGCAATGCATCCAGGCATCAGTACGAAATCAACGGTAAAATCGAGAAAGTAACAGACAAAGATCAGATTGCACAAGACAAGAAAAAAGCAATGCAGATAAATATTTATTCAATCGTATCCGCAATATTATTGACGGCAGTCCTATTCTTAATCAGCAACCTAATGAAATAATAAGAATTTAATAGCCAACTACTCTTTTTTTACTTGGATTTCTTCAATAACACAATATTCAGTATCAATCCTAGAATGGCGACTCCTGAAATGATATAATTGTAATTCAAGACTTTGCCTTGAGCGATACTTCCTAGATTCATGAACATATTAATCAAGCTATAAATTAATGCACCTGCCCAAAAACCTATACCGAATTTATTCACATCTTTCATCAATATTCCTCCAAGTAATATATTTGACAAAGGTGATTGCTATTCAGAACCATCTATCTTCTCTTCTTCTTTGTTTCTTTTCTGGAAGAATGCAAGATAGATTATTGGCAGGATTCCGGCTGTGTTGAATATGAATATGCACACAAACCATGCTAACTGATTCTGTCTTCCTGATTTCCATAGTCCAATTGCCTTCCATACCGCATCCCAGATGAGTAGTGGGATTATCCATATCATCATCGGTGCAAGCCATAAAGGCATTGATTGTAGTACCATAGTATACTATTGAACACTTCGTTTAAATGTTTTTCTAAAATTATACAAATAAGATAAAAAATTAATTATTTGCCAGCATTAGTTGCTATGAATCCCCACCATGGCCCTTTCTCGGATATTGTCTGGCCGCTTGATGCATCGATGGTCAATTGCTGGCTTGCCGTTGCTGGTACTATTCCTAGGATTTTCTTTTGTGTCTGATACTGTGCTGTATATATTGCAGTGTCTCCTTGTTTTCCTAGAGTCATCGCTGTTACTTGTTGTGTGCCGCTGGCAAAATTATGGTTCTGTTCCAGTGCATCTTTGGGTGATAGTTTTACTGATGCTCCGTCTACTTTCAACCCGTTCGCATCTATTGTTATGTTGCCTGATGTTACGTTTAGATTATCTTGACTTACGACAACGCTCGAAGTGGATGATGCTACTGTAACACTTCCTCCGCTAAGTTCTGTATTTATCGTTACACCTTCCGAAGATGCTGTAGCTTCACCGACTTGTACAGTAGTTGGTGTCACAACGACATTGCTGGCAACATTTTTAACGTCTGAAAAGCTCAAAGTTTTTTTCTGTTCAATTAGATTCTTGATGGTTTCATCAATCTCTTTTCTCAAATCGCTGAGTGCCTGTATTTTTGCGTCTGAATTATTCACCGCCATCGTAGTATCGAGCTTGCTCTTGTAATAATCAACGACATTTCCTGTCGTAACATTCGTCGTTAACTCCAATCCTCCGGAAGAAGTTGACGTCGTCTTGGAACATTCTAGAATCTTTCCAGTACTGTCGCAATTACAATTGACAGGGCATGCAACAAGAGGAGGTCTTGCAGGACAAGTTATAGTTTCGCTATTACAAGTGCAACCAACAGGACAAGTAGAAATCTGAGGAACACATTTCCCGCTAGAAGGATCAACAACAAAACCCTTGTTACAAGCAGTTGTATTTAGTGATGGGCAACTATAGATTGGACATCCACTAGAATCGCGAGCGCCTGTTGGATTTCCACCAATACAAACTGTACAAGTTCCCGCAGATGGAACACATTTTCCTGCTGCGGAATCAAAAAAATATTCCGGAGGGCAGGTAACAAGAGGAGGCTTCACAGGGCAAGTTGTAATCTCAGCAGTGCAAGTACAATCAACAGGACAAGTTGTAGTATTAGTAGAGCCAGAATTCAAAGCGTTTAAGCAGTCGTTTCTATTTTCAAACGTTTGCAATCCGAGATGCATGTATGTTCCGCAGAACTCTTGATAGCTACAATCTTTATTTGTGTTATCGAGCCAATATAACATTTTACAATCAGGTTTGACGCATGTCGCTCCACCTGTAAATCCTGGAGGAGAGTAAGGGACTAGTCCCGAACAACAACTATAGATTGGAGAACCTGGACCACCGACGCCATATGACTTGCCTTCTAGAACACATGCTGTACCAGTATAACTAGAATTGTCGCTGCCAGTATTAGTTGTCGAACTTAC
>CAZFVG010000037.1:0-8001 GCA_964522135.1 uncultured Methanosarcinales archaeon
CGTATACATATCCTGCTTTACCAGAAAAATAATTTTCCGTCACGAATCCTACTAAGGTCGATACGAATATCAACCCAAACATTGTCAATATGAGTAAGAGTATGACTATCCCCGCAAATATCATATTTTTCTTGTCGGGTTTTTTCTTCCCCGACATTAGGTCATCTATCCTCCTATTCATTGACCATTCTCTCCATCATTATTTCCAATATTACGTATCATGTTAAGTATGCCATTGAATTTGTCGACTAATTTCGTCTTGTACGAATCTCCAAGTTTATTGAATGTCTTGTCTAACTTCTCGAACTCAAGAAGGGCAGCATTCTTGTTCTGCCGTATTATGTACGAGTTTATCCTCTCTAAAAGGTAATTTGCATAATTCATGTCCAGTTTGTTGCATAAATCATATGATTCGTCATATACTTGTCTTTTCACATACTCTGCAGATTCCTCGTATGCAAGCTTTATTTCTCTATAGACATATGCTGCTTTGTCGTAATCCTCGGCCTCAAGATAATCGAGGGCATCATTTATCAGGACTTTTATGTAAGTCACTTTCTTCTTCGAGCCGAAGCCCATATGCCTTAGTTTCTCTATGAGCTCAAAGTGCATGACAAGATAGAACAGGAGCAATAATATTATCAAGACTATCATAATTGTCTGGCCATCAATCTGGACATTAGATATGTTGTCAAGCCCAAGTATCGCAAGGCCCGTCGTAGATTTGACGTTGTTTACATTCTTATCTATTATAACAGTGTCTATATCCTGAAGAGTCTTCAGGTCTATTGTGCTATCTATGTAATAGTTTATTGTCTCTGTAGTAGGAGGCATCTCGATGATAGGATCATCCTTTAGTACAGTATAATCTGAGTTAAGGAACACTATATCGCTCATGCTCTGGCTTATATTCTTCGGTATTACTTCGACGAACATGACGCTCTTTGATGATTTTAGCGATGGATCTGTCGCCTGTATCTGTTTAGAGATAAGGGTTATCTCTTTTGTCTTCCCGTCAAGATAATATAATACGACGTTTCTTACAGTTGTCGATATTATAGCATCTGATTGGGCACTCTTCGTAGATTCTATGAACATATTCTTATCCACATTCATGTTCTTGATTGATATATATTGGTCAATCAGGCTTTTTATCGCGTCATCACGCGCATATTTGACGAAAGTCTTTGAATCTGTAACTTTGACGTCTATTGGAGTATTATACTTCATAGTGTTTACGTTGTCTGTTATGTTCTGCCTTAGTATATTTTTTTGAGTGTCATTCAGGTCTCGTCTGTAAGTCACATCATAGATGTCTTTATCCATCCTACTGATACTGTCGAGCAGGGTCTTAAGATCGTCTTTAACATGGAGTATGTCAACTACCTGGGATGCATCGCCAGAGAGGCTATTCATATTATCAAGCGCACGGTTTATGTCATCCGAACTTGACTGCGAAGGACTTGATGCCGCATCAGCAATGCTGTCAGATACAGTGAATGTGCGCTCCTCGCTGTAGGCGTCGTTATTGAGCGTGTCTACACATTCTATCTTCCACCTGTATGTTCCAAGAGAGAGGTCGTTGACGTTAAAAGTGTAAGGAGTGTTTATCAAAAGTCCACTTCCAGAATCCTTCAACGTGAACCAACTGTCATTATCGTTCGCTATATATAACGAACATGTAAGGCTTGAATCTGCGCTCGCCTGGAATTTTAACGCGACGGTATTTTTAGTGAATTCAGTTCCATTATCTACAAGGAGACTTATCTGCGGAGGCGAGGATTGCTGCAATGAGAGATTCATGTAGACTGTAGTGTCTTGACCGAGAGCAACTGAACTTACATATCCGTCATAATCGTTCTTTGAAGCATACACATCATAACTTCCGCTCAATAATCTGTAGGACGTCGCGCCAGTTGAATCGGTGAGCGCACCATAGCCGTTCACAGTTACCTGAGCTGCAGATATCGGTGAACTACTTGCGCTATCAAGGACGACAACATTTAGATTGTAATAATTTCTTACATTGACAGCAACAGATGTATTATACTGATTACCTTGGCTATCATTTACATATAGATTGACGTTATAATTGCCTACGCTCGTATAATTCCTGAAAGCACCAGGACCTACTATAGTACTGCCATCATCAAAAGTCCAAACATAAGAATACGTACCTATCCCACTTAAAGCTGTTGCGTTGAATGTTACAATATCGTTTACTCCACTCACAGTCTTTGACGCTCCAATAGAAGCTGTAAGTGTATTCGACACAACATATGTAGCATTGAAAGACACCGTATTATTCTTGTATTTCATGATTCCCTGGATGAGATAATCCCCTGTCTTATTTGTATAAGGAAGGGCCTGGGTCTTAGGGAATACATCGTTGATGAAATCCGGCGTGATGTAACATTGTACCCATCCACTGGCTATAGGACACACCGTTATTGATACATTAGAGTTGTTGTTTGCACTTATCGTATAATATCCTATCTCTCCCAATCCGAATAAAGGTTTTGAGATGCCGATATTGAAGAACACATTGTCTGATGCATTGTTTATTATCTGGAATCCTGACAACACCGAATTTACATTACCAAGAGAATCTGTGCACGTCAGGTTATAGGTATAATTGCCGGCAGACAGGTTTTGGTTCGATTGATAGACTCCTTGGACATTAGGCATGTTCGAATAATATATGTTATTCGATGGATAGGAAGTGTATGCGACAGAGCAATTTACTGATGAAATATCAGATACACTGAAGTTGAGGCCTACAGTATAGTTCGTCGAGCCACTTTGGATATAGAATATTTGATTGATTGGGCTAACGAGCGATATGGCTGGAGAAACGTTATCGACAACGACATTCTTATTCTCGCTTGCGCTCATCACTGATATAGTGCTGTTTCCTGAGATATTCGTCACATTCAACATCTGATTTATTGTTGTAGTAGTCTGCGTAGAGTTCACATTATATATACATCCTAATGATAAGATTGATGTGCCATATCCTAACGAATTGTTCAATGATTGGTTCACAAGTATTACTGCTCCGACGTTCGTGTTATTTATCGAATGATAGATTGTATTAGAGTTGTTTGCGCTAAGCGAGCAATCATAATGAACGAGGTTTGTGACGTTGATGGCCGTCGTTGTATTGAAGGCATCAGTGTTCACGTTATAGTAATCAGTTATGTTGAGAAGTCTCGCGTCTATCGTATAGCTTATGCTGTTTATTGAGCTCTGAGAATTTCCAGTTAATATCAATGCGGAAACACTCATCACAAGCGAGAACAATATAAGTATGAATATCATAAACTTTATCACAAGTGTTCTCCATTCAATGCGTTTATTATTTCTCATTGTTCCTTTCTGCATGTTTATCCTGGGCAACATCTTTTCCTTTAAAGCTGTCAAGCATCTTGCCAAAATTCTTTTTTAAGTCCTCTATATCTTGATCGCGTTTTTTCTGCTCTAGAACAACATCAGGATCTAATATGTCCTGCTGCTTATCAGGTTGCGATGGTAAGAATTTCAAGTATTTTCTTATTATGAATCTCATCTCATCACTAAGATCCATAAAATGATTTATCTGCTGCAAGTCTTTCAATTCATCAACAAGTGTCTTTGGCAATCTCACAGAAACTATTATATCTTTCCGGGATGAGCCAGGCTTATTCATTCTTATATCTTTCCTCAAGTGCATAATCCCTGCATACATCACGAATGAATTCGCTTCTAGAACTATATATCCCTTGATCTATAAGTGAATCTATTATCTTAATTATTTCAGGAGAAAGACGGATGTTTACGACCTCGATTTTTTCGCTCATTTTGTCACTGAAAATAATTGCCGCCACCTGAGGATTGCTTGGACGTGGATATGATTCCCGGTAGCGGCGTTTGTGGATTATTACAGATGTTGCTATGGATGTAAATCGAAAGGCCCCTAAAGACATAAGACCGCCGTAGTCTCTTAGTATTTTTTATAAAAGACGTTCGTAGTTCTTATGTAAGACATAATTGATAGAACTTATTTATAAATATTGCGATTTAAGCATAAATAAGCATAAAAAAGTACGTATTCTTTATGTATTCTTTATGTATTTTTATCATATACTTTATGTATTTTTTATAAAATTCTTATTGAAGATGTTATTGTATTTAGAAGGATAACTACATCGGCACTGTAAACTCATCAACATGCAATGTTATCTTTATTGCCTTTCGCTTAATTTTAGTCTTTAGAGTGATTGTCAATTCATCATCGAAATATTCCTTTATGAGCGGAAGCCTCTCTGCATTGAACATATATTCTTTCAAGTTCCTGCCATAAATTGAAGGAATATCGAGTGATGGATTGATGACCTTCTGCACTATCACAGGTATATGTGTCACACCCATCTGCCTCAAAGCATATACCCTGTGGAATCCATTATTCAGCACCATCCTTCCATTGACATTCAGAACATTCACAGGCGAAGCTCCGAAACCGAGCACCAATAATGTAGATGTTGCAAGAACCCCTCCAAGGTTTTGCCTTACAAGCTCCGGTCTAGCCACGGTCCACGGCATCATACCAAGAAATCTCAGATCAGCATTGTCTGAGGTATATGTTACGGTATTCCCGAGCACTAACTCTGACACTTCAGAGGTCGACTTATTAACGCTCAAGCATATGTCAATCAATTCATCAAATGTGGGCTTTGCAGGAAAACTTTCAATAAGCTTCTTGATGTAACCAAGCCTAACACTATCCTGCAACGAAACTAATTTATCTATCTCTACAACCTTGAACTCGATAGGCATTTGATTGAATGTCGACTTGAACGTAGGCTCATCCAATATCTCTTTTATTTTCTTGGAATACTCTTTAGATATATCTGAAATATTTATAGTCTTTCCAGATCCACTATCCGATCGTATTATGTCTGAGAATTTTTTGCGAGCGTTGCTCCAAGAATCCAATATCTCGCTGAGTCTTTTCTTTTCTTCATCTGTGCATTCCGCGTTGACCCAGTTGGTAAAAGCGGGCCTTGGCCACCAACAATAAAGGCACTTCTTGTATTCAAACTGTTCAGTCATGGACAAACTAAGTTAATATCCATTCTTAAGTTTTGTGGATTATAAGTCTATAATAAGAGAAGAGTATATATTGTGCTATAGTTGATATAAATCTGTATATCATAAAATTTATATATCTATATCTCGAAGATTATGTAATGGTTAAACTTGTAATCATACGACACGGCGAATCAGTATGGAATCTTGAAAATAGATTTACAGGATGGATAGATGTACAACTTTCTGAAAAAGGAATAGTCGAGGCAAAAAAAGCGGGAGAGTTGCTTAAGGGGTACTATTTCGATAAGATTTTTGTCTCTCATTTAAGAAGGGCCATCGACACGATGGATCTCGTCATAGAATCGATTGGAGATAAGAGAACGCCTATAATATATCATTATGACGATTCACAGATACGTGAAAGAGAACATGCAGAAAACATTGCCAACGAATTGGAGATAATACAGTCGAAGGCTCTTGCCGAAAGATATTATGGAGACCTACAAGGATTGAACAAGGACGACTGCAGAAAAAAATGGGGAGAAGAGCAAGTGCACATATGGAGAAGATCGTTCGACATAAGACCGCCAGGCGGAGAGAGCCTTAAAGATACATTATCAAGAGTTCTTCCATTCTATAATAAGAATATTGTACCGGAATTAAAAAAGGAGAAGAATATACTTATAGTGGCGCACGGAAATAGCCTAAGAGCGATAGTAAAACATCTCGAGAATATTTCCGATCAAGATATTCCGAACCATGAGTTGGCTACTGGCGTTCCTATAGTTTACGAGCTGGACAATGATATACAGGTAATTTCTAAACAAGAACTAAAATAGACACGAGATGTTATAAGAATTATTCTTTATCATCCGGAAAGTTTTCGGAACTTGCCAAATTTCTTTAACAAAATTAATAAATGATTTAATGCAAAGACATAGCAATGGCTGAAATAGAAAAGGACTCCAGCACCTACAGTCCCGAAAATAACGATCATTCTAGCGAGATATCTGGCAAAAACATAGATTACAGCGGCGATGTGCCCCAAAAGGGTCAAATAAAGACTAATATGAGAACATTCGAAACCCTAAGAAAGTTAAGACAGGTCAATCCGGAGAAAAAAACATTAGTGATAAAAGAGATAAGTAAAATATTGAGTGATATCGAGGAATCGAAGAAGAGTCAAAAACGATTTTATCTTAGCGAATTGAATAATAGAAAAATATACGATTCTGAGTATAAACTTATCGGTCATCTGAAAGATCTTGCCATCTCAGGTGGAGAGAGGTTTCCTGAGGTCTCACATATTCTGATAAAAGAGAAAGCAGAGAGAGTTCTGATATCATGGCAAAACGTCTCCGAATTCGGGAAGACCATAAAGCTTAACCAACCATCCCAAAAAATAGAGCGAAGAGCAGTAAAGAGCGACGATATACTTCTTGGCGTGAATATCCTCGATCAGCAGGTCGTTGATGTAAATGGCCTGAAGGTCGTACGGGTTAACGATATAGCGATTACGCAGATAAAGGGAAAACTATCCGTCGTAAATATAGATATAGGCTCAAGATCAATGTTTAGAAGACTAGGGTATGAGAAATTTCTTGACAGACTACACATAAAATTAAAGGATCATCCTGTCTCATGGAGTTCTATAGAGCCTCTCGTCGGATCTGTCGAGAGGATACACCTAAAAGTTCCATGCCCAAGGGTTTCCGATTTGAATCCGGCAGATGTTGCAGAGCTCTTCGATGAATTGAGCATTATAGAAAGGACAACTATATTCAGATCCATGAAGAGCGATACGGCAGCACGGGTACTTCCTGAATGCGAATCTGACGTCCAGAAATCCATACTGAAGACACTAAAGCCGAAGAGGATAGCCTCAATCTTCGAAAAGATGCAGCCAAATGAAGCTGCAGGAATCCTATCAGGATATGATCATAACACAATAAAATCTATATTTATATTCATGGTTCGAGAACAGGCATTGAAAGTTGAAGAGATATTATCATACAACAACGGAACAGCCGCAAGATACATGAGCGAGAACTACATAACAATAAGTTCAGACCTTACCGTCGGGACGGCCATCGACTATATACGGAGCCTTGCAAAATATCCTGCTACATTCTACTATATATATGTAGTCGAGGATAATAACATATTGAAAGGCGTTCTATCATTGAAACAACTTATAATAGCCGATCAGAATACGCACGTAAGGGATATAATGATAAAGAAGATAATCATGGTAGAGATGGCTGATAAGATAGAGAATGTAGAGGTGCTTGTAGCAAGGTACGACTTGAAGGCCATCCCTGTAGTCGATATGGAGCATAGAATCAAAGGCATAGTTAATATAGATGACATATTGGACATGATGATGAACAAAGAGAAAGAGAGCAGCAGCCAATAAATCGGGCATAAGAAAATTATAATCAATACAAGATGAATTACGACAAGATATATTGGAGGATTTGATGTTCAAGAAATTATCTGAAAAATTCAAGATCGACACTACTCAATTGATCCTCTTCCTGAGCGTTATAGGCCCGGGAATAATAACTGCAAATGTAGACAATGATGTAGGAGGGATAGCGACATATTCTCTTGCCGGAGCAAATTTTGGTTATACATTGCTATGGAGCCTTATCCCTATAACTATACTTCTTATATTAGTTCAGGAGATGTCATCGAGGATGGCTGTCGCTACAGGAAAAGGTCTGTCTGATTTGATAAGAGAAAATTTCGGGCTAAGAGTTACATTCTATTTAATGATAGTTCTCGTATTTGTGAACCTTGCTAACACAGTATCTGAATTCGCAGGCGTAGCCGCAGCAGGCGAGATATTCGGAGTGAGCAGATATATACTCGTGCCGCTAGTCGCCTTCGGAGTATGGTGGCTCGTTGTGAAAGGGTAATATAAATTAT
>CAZFVG010000038.1:0-7977 GCA_964522135.1 uncultured Methanosarcinales archaeon
GGAAATGGTATTCCCGGATAGCTTGTTCCGGGGTATTTATGTCTTGGTAATTCTCCTGGCTTTATACCATACTTTTTTTCGTATTCTCCGGGTTTCATTAAATCGTATGCTGCACCTGATTGAAATGTTTCTACACCTATGACTTTGCAACCATCTTTTAAGACTCTGCCTATTCCTAAAGTGTTTGATCCGTTACCTATAGCACTTATAAAATAATCTAGATGTATATCTTTTTTCGATAATTCTTCTAGAGTTTCGTAAGCGATTGGTGCTATAGCTTTAATAGTAGTTTCGTTGCATGTGAATAATCCTGTTGTTTTATCTCTTGGACCCATTGAATGATTTAGGAAATAGAAGTCCTTGTGTGTTGGTAAAAATTTCTTGAGGAATTGTGGAAATCCGGCGATATATGATTCTGCAGGAGTCATTATTAGATGGTCCTTATTTGGTAAATGTTCTAATATCGCTTTCTCTCTTGCAACTTCTCCGCCTGCTGGGAGTGCTACAAAACAGTCATACCCTAGTAATTTACCTATTGCAGCAAAAGATACTCCTGCTGATCCGGATGTAGTTTCTATAACTTTATCTCCCGGTTTTATTTTTCCTGATTCTTCTGCTTCTCTAAATAGATCTATGTATACTCTATCGTAATGGCTCCCCCACGGGTTTTCGGATTCTTTTTTAATCCATATTTTATTTCCGTTAGGAATTTCTTCATATTGTACTAATCGTGTTTTTCCAACGATATCGGATAATGCATCATATATTTGTTTTCTCATAAACTCACCCCCGAGTTTATCTGTTATTACTGTATAATGATGAATTATCTAATATTTAAATATATGTTGTCTTATTTTAAAACGACATATTTAAATATGAGCACAAATAAGAATAAAAACGTGCAAAAAGAACAAGTATTACAAAGTTTCGGACTAACGGAAGCAGAAATAAAACTATATATTGAACTACTCAAATCGCAAGAATCAACAGCCTCAACATTAGCAAAAAAAACAAACACAAACAGAACCTTCACTTACGATAGAATAAAAAAATTACTAGGGTTAGGACTAGCAAATTACATAATAAAAGATAACAAAAAATATTTCAAGGCAACTGAACCACGCCAATTACTATCTATCCTAAAAGAAAGAGAAGAACAAGTAGAATCAATACTACCAGAATTAGAAAGTCTAAATATAGAAGAAAAAAAAGGACCAGAAATAGAAGTATTCTCATCAAAAAACGGAATAAGAACAGCACTAAACATTCTACTAAAACAAGAAAAAGAGATACTAATACACGGGTCAATTAAAAAATTCCAAGAATCAATGCAAGAATATTACGAAATATGGAATACTAGAAGAATAAAACAAAAAATACACGCAAAAATATTAACAACAGAAGAAATAACCATAGAAAATGCAGAAATAGATTTATTAACAGAAGAAGAATCGAGCATAACAACATTCACAACAGGAAATATAGTAATAATAACAGTATGGTCAGACATCCCAATAGCATTAATGATAGAAAGCAACGACGTAGCAAATAACAACAAAAACTTCTTCAACAACCTATGGAATCGAGAAATAAAAATATACACGGGTATAACAGGAATAAGAAGAGCATGGATGGAACTAGTATCACAACAATCATCAGAATTAGCAGGATACGGATTCTCATGGAACTTAGCACAAATATACGGCAGAGAATTTAGCAACCAATGGCACCAAACAAGAATAAAAAACAAAATACCAACAAGAATAATATCATATGACGACAATAATTCAACAAAATACTTCCAACAAAGAAACATAGAATGGGAAAACTTCAACATACAATTCCTATCAAAAGATCTATGCGGACCAGCATGCATAACAATGTCAGATAAAATAATAGTAGAATTCCTATATACAGAAAAAAACCTAAAAGTAATAATAAGCAAAAACAAAGAAATGATAAACATACACAAAAAACACTTCGAAAATTTATGGAAAAAATCAACAAAATAAACGCTATTTCTCGGCCTTATATTATTCAAGAAACAATGTGTTAGTTCTGCATATATATCGATAAATTTAAATAGATTCTATTGGGATGCTAAATATGCAAATTGCTATTGGTATAGTTTTTGGAATTATTGCAATGTTTGGATGGGGTGCATCAGATTTTTTTGTTACAAAATCCGCAAGAGGTACTAGTCTTTTCAAGGCATTTTCGTGGAGTCAAATAATTGCACTGATAATTATGCTCCCGATATTTCTAATATTTTTTAAACTGCCACAATTTTCATTTAATATAATAATCCTAATTTTAGCTTCAGGAGTTCTTACTGTTATTGCCAATCTCATGTTCTACAAGGGTTTACAGGTAGGTACAGTTTCAACTATTATGCCTGTTGAATCATGCTGGGCAGTTGTGACAGTGATATTGAGTCTGACAATTCTTAATGATGTACTTACTGGATTACAAGCGACAGGGATAATACTCATTCTTGCTGGTGCAGTCCTTGTATCATTTAAATGGAGAGATTTGCTACAAATAAAAAATCCTGCTAAAGGCGTAAAGTATGCAGTCATCGCAGCGGTTGCTTTTGGAACAGATTTTGTAATAATAGATTTATTAGTACATAAAATAGGATGGTTTCTCCCAATATTTTTTATAGGTATAATCACTGCAACTTATATGTTAATATATTCAGGAACTACAAAAAAAGATATCTCATTTCCAAAAAATGTATGGCTATTTATATTATTAGTCGGAATTTTGGACACCATAGCATATTTAGCATATTCTATCGGCGTAACTTCAGAATATGGATCGATTGTAGCTCCAATAGGTGCAGCATCACCAGTAATAGCGATAATTCTCGCAAAAATATTCTTTAAAGAAAAAATAGAAATGAACCAAATACTGGGGATAATTGCTGTAATGATTGGATTGGTAATAGTGTCGCTGTAACACTGCAAAAAAGACTATATGTGGACTTCTTTCTTTGCTGGTGCATCCGTAATGTTCTTTCATCCCTTTTTGGCGGCCATTACAGGCTAATAGTATAACGCCGTGGCCCCGTATCAGACGCTTAGAGCGAGACGCTAACTTTTCTAATATTATTCAAACATTGACGATGCTAACGAATATTTAAATGTTGTTTTTTATATTAAGAGTTATAGAATAAAATGCTACATCAGTATACTACACATATCTTTCCTTTTTTCATAAACAATAACTATTCTAAAAAAATAATTTTCTACTTCATATAAAGATTTAGGGTTTAGAAACGCCTATAAACAATGAATCCACAAAACACAGGCGTTATATAGGATTGTGTAGTTTAAAAATGAGAAACAATCGTGGAAATGAAGTACATATATATCGTCATAAACAAAAGAGATTTCGGCAAAGATTGTCTGTTATAATTTAGTAATTTTGGGCAAATCTATTTTGAAATATGATCTAATCGAGGTTTCTACAGCGAGAAAAAAGCGAATAAGTTTATGATTAACGTTATAAAAACAAAATATATATATGTTCTTACAGTATCATAATAAATAGCTATATTTATATTGAGGTGATTACATGGAAGAGAGACACGGATTGTATGTTGTTGGAATTGTTGCCATTATTGCCATTGTTGCTTTAGTCATACTAATAATAGGAAATTTATCTGGTAACGCATCACAGATCAGTAGTTCAGCAGATAAAGTAGGACAGGCATATTATATAGCGCCGCCAATCACTTATGGGTATGGTGCAGCAAATATTGCATGTGCAATTACGAATAAGATGGGAAACGTAACTGTTTATCTAGGTTATAATCTTAAAGGAGTAACTGCACTTAATATGACATCAGGAGGCTCAAACTGCATAACAAAAACAGATATACAAGACGCAGCACAGGCACTATGCTCTCGCTCAGGCATCGATGGATTAGTATCTAGTACTGTTACAGCATATCTCAACTACGGATGTAAAGTAGTACAGAATTATCGAACACCATAAATTTTTTCTTTTTTCTTAACCTACCTTACACGTACCAGAACCTGTTGAGAATAGGTAATTGTGGTGTGCTGTTATCAATTCCTTGTCTTTTGGGTTGATGTTTGCTTGGCTAAATTCCGTACTTCTACTTCATAACATTCGACCCTTCCAAGGTATATGTCTAGTCGCTCATTCATGTTAAACAATAGTATGCGGCTGATTCTTAAAACCTTTCTACGGAGAAATTAGCATAATAACCAATGATGGCTTTACGCCATCACGGTTTCACGCCGTGGCCCGGATTTGAACCGGGAAACCTTGCGGAACAAGCTCAATGGTACCTTTCTTGGAAGATAATTCCAGGCCTACGCTTCGATTATTTTTACATAAAAGAATTTGCGCAGTACCAGATTGTGCCACCACGGCATTATAGACTCTTTCTTTAGAATTATAAGTTATTTTTAAAGGTTGTCTAAATGTTGACGCGTGAATGATCAGAACCTGTTCATGTTCAAAAATGAGCGTATCTCGTTCTCTACATCAGAACAGTCTCTGATAGCCTCTCCGTCATAGCTTGATGTGTAGACTCTATAGATGAATTTATCTATTACATTTTTTATGAAGAAGAATAGTGGCCTTGTCTGCCATTTATTTTCATAGTCTGTGACTACGTATGCATCGAAATAGAATTCTGCTCGTCCCCTGTTCATCTTGTATCGTATGCCTTCTTTTTCTATATCCATTTCTGAGAGTTTTGAGAATATCATGAATATCCTTATGTCTATTCTTGCGTAGTCGGAGACTTTTTTGTATGGTATTATCTCTAGGACTACCTGTTTTTCGCTCTCTGATACATCTTCCCAGTTCTTTATCTCCTGCTTGTCGTAACCTCTATCCTTGAACCATGTATCTATTATTCTGTAGAGCTCTTTTATGTTGAAGACTCCTTCATAAGAAAGTGACCTGCCGTCAATTAATGTTTTTATCTCAGCCATAATCCCTCTTTATTTAATATGCACTCATGCTGGTATCCATGTTTAAATACTTTTTCACTTTTGTATGTAAATCATAAACGGAGTATTCGAGTGCGTTCGCGTATCTTATTCTCCAATCCCAATATATCACTTTTTCTACATAGAATTTTCCGAGTCTTTTAGAGAAGTCGTCTCCGCTTGTGAATCTCTTGCTGTAATCGAGTTCAAGATCTGCAAAGAATTTTATCTCCATCCTTGCCTTGTGCATCTTTACTTTCCTTCCATCCTTTATTATCTCGACCTCTGCAAAATCCCATAGGTGAAACTCTATTCTCACGTACTCTTTTATGAACTCAGTCACTTTCTTTTCAGCGCTCCATTTTATCTGAAGTTCGTTACCTGCTGGAGTTGCCGCTTTGTCTTTGTATGTGTCTTCCTGAAAAAGATATCTCTTACTTATGAGCCACGCATGCATCATCTTGTACAGTCCGTCGAAATCAAATACGCCTTTGTACCAGACTAACAGCGGCTTATTCAGAATCATAAACGGTTTTCCTAACTCAACCATGCTTAAACTTATAGAATTGTATATATAAATATTACTATTGGATATTTTCTCATGAGAATGCGTCTGTCTACAATGCTATCAGGATATTTTCAGGTTTTATCTTATCCTTATGGCATCAAGATTTCTTGGCGCGATCGTTTCTATCTTGAACTGATTATGGATAGAACTTGCAAGGTTTAGGCATCTCGAATTTTCACCGTGATTGACAAGTACCTTCTTTGGTCTTGGACTGCATCTGCCGACGAAGTTCATGAGCTCTTTTCTGTCGCTGTGACCTGATATCTCAAGTTTGAAGATTTCCATGGCGAGTTTCACCATCTCTGTCTGTTGGCCGTTTCTGAACATGAATTCTCTCTCTCCGTTCTGTATCCTTCTTCCCATTGATCCTTCCGCTTGGTATGATGTTATTACAAGAGAATTTTTTGGATTGTCTGCGAGCGCCCTGAAGTAATGTACAGATGGTCCTCCAACGAGCATTCCTGATGTCGCAAGTATGACGCATGCTCCTGTGTCTTCTATTATGCTCTGCCTCTCCTTTGCGGAGCCGACGCGCTTTATGTTAGGCATGAGGAATGGATTGTTATCTTTTGCAAATATCTGCTGTCTTACATCATTATTAAGATATTCTGGATAGGCCGTATGTATTGCTGTTACATCCCATATCATACCGTCTAAAAATATTGGAACATCAGGTACCTTACCTTCTCTGATCAATCTTTCGAGTAGAACTATTATCTCTTGTGCCCTTCCTGAGCCGAGTACTGGGGCGAGGACCTTTCCTCCTCTCTTTATTGTTTCTCCTATGCTCTGTCCTAGGATTTCATCTGCCTCTAATGGTGGAGGCTGTATGTTGTCTTTTCCGCCGTAAGTGCTTTCGACCATCAATGTCTCAAGCCTTGGGAATTGTGTTACTGCAGGGCTTAGCATCGACGTCTTTGCGTATTTTGTGTCCGCGCTGTATAGTACGTTATGAAGTCCATTTCCTATATGCAGGTGCACCATCGCGCTTCCGAGTATATGACCTGCGTTATAGAGTGTAATCCTTATGTCTGGCGTGATATCTGCAACTTCATCATATTCTAATGTTATGGTATGCTTTACCATCTCTCTTACATCATCGCTGTTATATATTGGGTCCTTGCCGCTTTCGTGTTGTATCTTGACGAAATCTAGCTGGAGAAGCGCCATTATATCTCTCGTTGGTGGAGTGCAGTAGACTGGTCCACGGTATCCGAACTTGAACAGGTATGGCAAGAGCGCACAATGATCGAGATGTGAATGTGATATTATGACAGCATCAAGCTGTGAGATATTGAATTCTGGAGCCTCAAGATATGGATATGCTGTCTCTGGAGTATCAGCACCCATGTTCATTCCGCAATCAAGTAATATTCTTGACTCAGGTGTCTGTAGAAGCATGCATGATCTTCCTACCTCTCTTGCGGCGCCGAGGTATGTTATACGTATCCATTCTTCTTTCTTCTGCCTTCTGAGCCAGCCATTGTAAATCCTCTCGCCGGTCTTGTGAAGGAATTTTCTTCTATAATCGTTATTCTGGTAGAGTACCTCTCTTATATTCTCTATCAATTGTGATCTTATAGTCGGAGTCCTTCTTATGACGGGGACCCATAAAGTCTTTTTCTTTATCTCTTGGAGTACCTCCCCTTCTTTGCCTATGGCCATACCTGGCTTTTCACATTCTATATAGACAATGGACCTTTGAGGATCGAATATTATGTTTCCCATCTTTGCTTCTTCAGGGATTATCTTCTTTATTGCCTTGTCTGCTTTCTCTTGCTCGAGACATATGCTTGGATCCGGTCTCAACTCCACTCTTTTTTTTATCATGTCAACGATGCCCTTGATTATTCCTCCGTTATCTAGAAAAAATTCTTTCTTTTTAGTATATAGAACGATGTTTGCGCCCTCAAAATTTACGTCGCTTATTTTGCCTTCCGGAATTGCTTTTAATATCTCTTTTACTATTTCACTTACCACTTTGTATGCACCTTTTGAATCTTATCTCTCTAATCTTTTCTGAAAGCTTCTGCTTCCAGTATTTTTCTGCCGTATTTTTATCTATAATCTATAGAACAATCATCTGTCTACGTATACATTCTGTATCTTCTTCTGCACAGTCTTTCTCATGCCATCCTTAGTTATCATCATTACATCTATACCATTTCCTGATGCTGGATCTCTTTGGATAGCTGCAGATACTGCTTTTACTGCCAAATCTTCGCCTTCTTTTACCGTCATTCCATCTTTATATGCGTGCTCTAAGACACCGAATACTACGATGCTTCCTGAGCCTGTGCTGAAGTAGTCTTTATAGAGCATACATGCTCCGTCAACATCTATCTCGAATAAGTAGAAACCGCTGTTGTCATATCCGCCCATAAGGACTTGTGTCATATTTGGAAAGTATGTTCTTGCGCCATCATACATTATCCT
>CAZFVG010000039.1:0-7877 GCA_964522135.1 uncultured Methanosarcinales archaeon
TAAGGCGCTTTTATACGGAAAGTCTCTTATGAAACCTGATGTGAGAGTTGTAGAAGTCCTTGATAAAGTTGAAGAATTCATACGAAATAATGGTGGCGAGATGGCATTCCCTGTTCAGATGGCGATAAACGATGTTGCTGCACACTTCTGTCCAGGTGATGATGACATTACCGTATTCAAATCTACAGATATTATAAAACTTGACTGTGGCGTACATGTCGATGGGATTATAGCCGACAATGCCCTAACGGTGATATTTAAAGAAGACAACGAGAGATATGATGAGCTGAGCAACATAAAGAGAGCGTCCGAAGAGGCATTAAAGAATGCGGTAAATTATGCAAGGCCAGGAACAACTCTCGGAGAAATAGGACTGATAATACAGGAGACAATATCAAAATATGATTTGAGCCCTGTGAAGAATCTTTCAGGCCATGGCCTCGGAAAATATTCCGTTCACGAGCCTCCGACAATTCCTAACTTTGACTCTCGAGATAAACATGAGCTGCAGGAGAACCAACTTATAGCAATAGAACCATTTGCAACGAATGGTCATGGGATGATATTTGAGAGCAGCAACGCAACGATTTTCTCGCAGATAAACAATAAACCAGTAAGGAGTCAGATAACAAGAGAGATACTCCGCGATATACAGGCTTTCCAAAAATTGCCGTTCACGGCGAGATGGCTCACAAAGAAGCATTCCGCATCGAAAGTGAGGTACGCAATCAATGATATGATGAACCTTGAGATACTTCATGAATATCCGCCTCTTATTGAAGTAGGACGTGGTATGGTTGCTCAAAGCGAGCATACTGTGATTGTAAGAGAAAAACCTATAGTCACGACGAATAGAGAAGAATAGAATTTATTTAACTTATGATTTCTGAAGATTATACCCTGTGAAACATGTCTAATTTATCTGTGAATGCCTTCTCTTTGAACTGTTTGATTATCTCATAACCACAGTTTTGGCATGTTATTATCTCGTAGTCCTTGTCATTATGTCTTTCTAGCGTTATATTGTTGCCGTGCGGCTTTTTGCACCTGTTGCAGATATCTTCAAGATGTCCTTCTCTTATATAATGAGGCATGAAATCATGAAAAACCCGGACCATTTATAATATTTATGGAGTAATGGCAATTTTTATATATCAATCCGATTTTTCATGTTGATGGACAATTTCGCAAAGATGCTCTCTAATGTTAAAGGGGATATAGGCGTGGACATAGACGATACTATGATACTACTTGGTCCCCATCTGATAACGTACATGAATAACTTGTTTAGCGATATACTGTCACGCCCATTTTCAGAGAGGGATGCCGTGATACATGGGATGGAAAAGATAAAACTATTGAAAGATGCAGGCATCACAAAAGAAAAGATACTCTACATGCTAAAGCGCATGGAATCCGACGGGTTTATAGAGAAGATAATGCCTTCGGACATATGCATCGATTCGCTCAAGATCATGTCTAAACATCATTCTATAGATTTTATCACATCAAGATACGGTTTTTACGATGATGCTATTGGAATGACTTCAAGATGGCATGAAGCGCTTTTCAAGAAGACAGGATTCAAGGCTAGAAAAATAATATATAATCACGAGAAACATGAGGAGAATCACATAGGATTATTTTTTGATGATAATCCATATTTTGTAGTTGAGATGCTGCGCAAGGGAAAGCCTGTGGTGCTTTTTGATATGTCTTCGAACAGGATGAATTCGCATGATGCTTCTATATTGCCTGAGGAATTCTTCATAGAAAAGAAATTATTGATAGAAGAGATAGAAAAATATAATGATACGCTTTTGTTTAGGGTTTCTGGATGGAAAGATGTGCACGACGCTTTACTATCTAGTCAGCGTTTTTCTCCTTAATCTCTTTTAAGAATCGCTCTATTGTCTTAGTTATATTTTCTGGCTGAGTGCTTAGTATTGAAGAGACTTTTGATAGTATCTTCTCATCACTTTCATCGCTTTCAATCGTTGATGTAAGCTCGAATTTTTCTTTGTTGTTCTTTTTTACTATTCTTTTCCATTTCTGGAACAATTCTTCTGTTCTCGCAGGGACTTGTTTTAATGTGCAACCTAGTATCTTTGCAACATCCTCTAGCGATGATTCTTTCTCTTGCATTGCCTTTTCTGCTGCAAGCCCTGCAGTGAATTCGATTCTTACAACCCCGTCCTGAAGTTTAGATGATTTTAATATTTTTATTTGACCTACGTCTCCAGTTATGTCTAAATGGGTGCCACCGCATGCCTCTACGTCGAATCCTACTATATCAACTATCCTAAGATCTTTTCCTGGGACGGCTCCGCCTTGATATATTCTGAACCCATATTTTGATTCTGCGACGTTTCTTTTCATGAAACTCTTGTATACTGGAAGATTCTCTCTGACTATCTTATTTGCATAATTCTCTATTTCTGTTATTTGCTCTTTTGTAAGGTTCTCGTAATGGGTTATGTCTAGTCTTGCCTTTTCTAGCGTCTTTGCGGCTCCAGCTTGCCATATGTGATTTCCTAAAATCTTTTTAGCCGCGCCGTTAAGTATGTGTGTTGCCGTGTGATGCTGGGCGAGTTGTATTCTTCTATCTATATCTATTCTTCCATGGACGCTTTGTCCCTCCTTGAAATCTATACTTTTCAAGACATGAATTATTACATTACCTTGTTTGAATACATCTAAGACCTCTGATTTATTCAATACTCCCATATCATGCAGCTGTCCGCCAGATGTAGGGTAGAATGCTGTCTTATCTAGTATGACCTTGTAGTCATTTTCTTCTGTGTCATGTATTATCTTCAAAACGTTAGCCTTGAAATCTACGAGATCATAATGATCGAAGTACAATACTTCTGTCTTGAGATTGTCAGTATCATAATGTTTTTCTCTTTTTGTCTGTGTCGATATCTTTTCTGCAGTCTGTTTTTCATTCTCATGTTTTTCTGCAACGAGTTTGTAGAAATTATCTGGAACTGTTATCGACACTCCCTGTTTTTTTGCTTCAGAGCTAAGTTCATCAGGGTTTATTCCGTTGCTGTCATAAAGCTCCACAAGCCTATCTGTTGTCAGTTTATCATTCTTTAAGATTATGCTGTTGATTATGTTGCTTGCGCGTTGCCTGCTCTCATAATATTTCTTTTTCTCAAATTCCAATATTTCGTATACTTCTCCTGCTGAATCCTGAAGCTCAGGGAAGATAGGTTCTAGGAATTGTGCATGAAGCCTTAGGAGTTTTTTCATGTCTATATTGTCAGACCAATTATTTTTGTCGATGAAGCTCATCATTCTTCTGAAGATAACTCTCAAGTTATAGAATCCGCCTACATTGCTAGGAAGGCCTCCATCCGTTACCGCGAACAATAAGGATCTTGAGTGTTCTGCAATGCTGTAGATTGCTGTCATAGGCAATATCTTGCTCTTTAAAGTTTCAACATCAACGCCGACTTTTTCTGCGACGCCAAGCCAAGCTGTGTTGATGTTTTCCACTTCATCAATGTTTAATAGTGATGCGTACGGCGCAAATTTCCTATAAAGGTTCTCGTCAAATTCTACTCCTGTGGATTCTTTAAGATATTCTATGGCTGTAGGGAAAGTAGCATCGTATATAGTAGCTGTCCCTTGCGAGAACCATGCAATCCTTTCCATACCAAGTCCCATGTCCAGGACCTTGATTTTCAATTCTCTTCTGTTGCCGGTGCTTGGATCATCAGTCTGTTCAAACATCATATATACCTGGTTGAACAGTTCTATGCCGTTGCTGAAAAATTCCATGCATGGCCCAAAATTTCCGCCACCTGCCCACGCATCTTCATGAAGGACTAATTCGTTCTTGTCTAATCCCACAACAAGAGTGACGTAGTTGTATATATCCATAAAAAATTGCTCTTGATCCCATTCATCTGGGCTGACAAAGGCGTGTTGTCCTATCATTACAAAGCCTGTGCAGTGTGAACCTGTGATTCCGACGTTATCTATATCTCCAAATCTTAGACAGAACTGTGGTATGACTAGTTTTTTTGCTGGAGCCTCGACTTCTCCGCTTATGACATAGGGCTGGAAGGCTGCGATGCTTGCAATAGTAAAATCTGTTGTAGGATTCCATTTAGCGACTACCGGATACCTGTTTATGGCTGTATATCCTAATTTTGTGAAGTGTTCTTTATATCTTTGCCAGACTTCAATGTATGTCATGGGATTACGTTTTGGATTATGGCTGAATAATGTTACGCCTTTGATACATTCAGCATCTCCGCAGACACTTCTTTCGTGTGTCGACCAAAAGAATTTTCCACAATGAGAACATTGATTTCTATTAAAACCTTCTTTCTTCAGCGCGTTGACGGCATAATATTTATCTGGATTCTGTGACGCCTCGAGCTTGAATGACTTCTTAACTTCCTTGTCTGATTTCATACTCTGATAGAAATGCAGAAATAGTTTAAAAAGTAGGCGGTTTTATATCCTATTTTTATCTGTATCTGGAATATCCTGTGACGGAGTGGTGTGATTTTCTTCTGGTACTACAACGATTGGCTTCATATGTGCGTTGATAATGAATCTGGCCAAAAAAGTTCCAGCAATATAAGCTCTATCCGAAGTCTCTTTTGTAGGACAAATGCGAATGTAGGTCCGTCCAAATTCTTTTTCATAATCAAATTGTTTGTCTTTCTTTTCATCTGGATGCATTATCCAATCCACGCCGCTACTTGCACTGATGATATCGGATGTGCTTATCATCCCAGCAATACTTTCTGAGGTTTTATCTTTTAATCTATAGAGCATTATAGGAGAGCCTTCAAAAGGTTGTGTCAATTCTCCTATTTCTTTGAATTCTCCTATATGCTCTTCGTATCCCCTTTTGAATGCTTGAGAATTCATAGTTAAAAATGTATTAATTTTTTGATCATACCCTGTCTGTGAAAGCGCGTTTATTACCACAGATGCAATACTTTCGCAGCCATCACATCCTATAGATAATTCTGGTTTTAATGTTGAAGCAATATTTTTAGGGACTAGTGTCCATGTAATGCCTAATCCTCTTTCACCATATCTTTTTGAGGTCGTCTCAATAATTATTGATTTTCTTGAATATTCAGAACTTGAATGTCTTTCGCCCTTTTTTTGTAAACCTCTGAAAACATCATCAAAGATAGGCACGAAACCATATTTGGAAGCTAAAGATTCAATTGCCTCTATGTGTTCTTGTTTAAACCTATATCCGAGCGGGTTTGCGGGATCAACTAGTATAACGGATGAGATTTTATCTAAGTCTTTTAATAATTGTATCCGTTCAACAAATGAATCTGCGTCTGTTGCATGAAAAGACATTCCGGAAATGCCCATATTAGAAATTATTCTATCGAACGCCCAATTTGGCGAAGAGAAGAGTACAAAAGGTTTTTCCTCACTGACTACTTTTTCAAAAATCTTAAGCATGGCGCCTCTTGCTCCCGAGGCAGACGTGTATAATTTGTAGTCGTCAAGGTTTATAGATGTCTCTTCAGAAATTATTTTTCTTACGATAGTATTTAATGATAATTCTGACTTAGCGTTACATCCTAATCTCATCACTTCTGAGATTGCATACATATGTTTTAATTCTTCTTTAGTCTCTCCATATGGCAATAATGTAATATTAGCATCTACAAAGTTCAATGGTGAATGGCTAAAAAAATTTGTATCATAACCGAAATGTGAACCAGTTCCCATAGGGACGCGTTTTTTTGATTCTTCAGCCATGAGTAATAGTTTCTTTTCGAATTCTTTTTGCTCCTCTTGTGTCCTTTTCTTTCTATTCATTTTTCATCGTTCTTATTGTTTCTCCGATAAGGTCCGCAGCCTCTGCGATATTGCAAGATGATATTCTGCCGACAGTTATGCGGAATTTATTTTTGTAATTTTCACTCAATTGAAAATCATCTGGCTTATACATCTCTATAGGTGAAATAACTACTCCTTTTTCCATCAGTTGATCGTCTAAATCTGTCGATTTAGACCAATAAGTATTTGGCAGTTCTAGAACTGTGAGTAGATGCGATTCTGAAGGTCTGTATACTTTAATATCTCCATCATGACTTAGCAATCTATCGCTGAATATTCTGTTACGTGCCGTTAATTCTTCAATCGCAGGCTTTTCGCTGTATGCAAATGCCATTCTCATTAATTCTGCGACAACTGTTTTCTTCGCAATATTCGCTTCTGATCTAAACTTTTTTCCGGAAACATCTTTGGGAAGAATAGTATACGCTGATACTTCTCCAATAGGTTCATCGCCAAACCTTTTTGAAAAACCTTCCACAATGTAAGGTCTGCTAAAATATATTCCTATAGATTCTCTGTCACCAATTGGTTGTACCCCTCTGAGAACGTCATCCACAATTATGTCTATACCATATTTTTGTGCTATAACATCTATTTCTTCTGCAAGTTTTTGGTCTATCTTATATCCCAAAGGATTTGATGGATTAACTAGAACTAGGCTTCCTATGTTGCCTCTTTTTGCAACCTTTCTAAAACCATCCAATAATTGCTCTGGACTGCTTGCTTCAAAAAACGCAAATTTCTTCTCTTCATTTTCTCCATCAAACAATTCCCAAAAATGCCAGTTAGGGAGAGGTAATGCAACGTGCTTATTTTTGTCCATTGTTGTTATTTTAATAACATCTCGCATAGCATATCTTGTAGATTTCCCATTTACTATCAATTGTTTAGGATTGAATTTTAATGTTGTTTCTCTAGAGTGCATATCTAAAACTATTTCTTCTATATTATTAGTCTTTTTTTGACTTAACATTTTAGTAAATGCATATGCAGGGCTCTCAAATCTTTCCGTTAATTTGTATAATTTTTCCGTTTCTGCAATAGGAATATCATTTAATATGTCGTATGTGTAGTGTGCCGAACCCATGTTGTATGGTATCTCCTTATTCATGGCCTTATGCATTAATTCGTTAAGTAGTTCGAACAGTACTCTTTCGGGGTGCACCCTATCGCTGAAGATTGCTTCCATAAGAATTCTTGGATCCATCTCTCCTCTCATTCTGAACATCCCTGGATTGCTTATTATTCTTTTGATTTCTTCGTCCCTGCTTGGAACGTTCTCATCAATATCATCATGTTTGTTAGTATGCATATTTATCCACTCAAATTAAGTTTATCACTATGTAGTAGTTCTTTATTTATAAATCTTTTCCTTGGACAAAGCTTTCTGCTTTTTCCACCTTTTTGATTTTTTTATAGCAATATATTTAAACTCCCAATCCTAGTGATATATTCACGAAGGTGATATCATGTGTTTTGATAAATTAGCAAAAAAATTCTCTAAAGATTTGAAATGGTACGAAATATCGCTACTGAAACTTAGCGTATTATTCTTTACACTGTTCTTAGTAGTCGTCTGGCCCGGATTCAGAAATCTTGTGCTAAGCATTGATTGGTACTGGTATCTAATAATCGGAATAATACTTGCAATACCTGTCGTTAAGAAACTATTTTAATGGACTGGTCGGGATTTGAACCCGAAGCCTTCCCGATTTTGGTACGCAAAAATAAATTTTTGCGGTCTATAGAGAGTATAGCCAACGGGACGTTATACCAGGTTTAACTACCAGCCCATTATTTCTTGAAGAAATATATTCTGTTTAAAAACCTTATCAAAAATTTTAGCACAATCCATGCTTAATCAAAATATTTTTAAACCTTTAGACCGGTGTATAATTCCGTGACCAAATTTATCGTTGTTGCGGGCGGAGTTATTTCTGGTGTTGGAAAGGGAGTCGCGTCGGCTTCTATCGGGCGAATTTTGAAGGATTACGGATTCTCAGTTACTGCTGTAAAAATTGATCCATACATCAACCTTG
>CAZFVG010000040.1:0-7663 GCA_964522135.1 uncultured Methanosarcinales archaeon
AATGGGATGGATAGAATACCAGTCCGTTTGCAAACCCAAAATTCTTTGCATTATCTACGCCGTTATGCGCGTAATAATAAAAGACGTACTCATCTCCATATATGTCGTGGCTCAACGCCGGTATCCTTAAAGTGAAGAACAATACAAGTATTATTATAAACATATAGTTCTTTTTCAAAAACGTAAATATATTTTTACATGTATCGTCATGTTTCATAAAGACCTACTCATGCCTAGTGCAGGGCGCAAAATTATTCATCATATGGTCAATTCCTTCACGCCGAGATCACGTACGTATAGATTGTACCATATCTCAAAGTTCAATAACGTCCATACCTGGCGCGACTTATAAAGATTTATGTTATCGCCTATCAATTTTTTCCTATAATCATCATTCACTATACCGCTCGGGTTCTGATCGAGGAAATCCTGTATACGAGACATATCCTCTCCGAACCACGTATCTATAGGCGCAAAGAAGCCCTGCTTTCTCCTCTTTATTATTGACTCCGGCATTTTTCCCTTAAGATATCTCTTGAACGATTTTTTCAGTTCCATATATTGAACCTTATCTTTCGATGGAAGCCTTGAATAGTATTCAACTATTTTATTGTCTAGGAGTGGTACACGGCATTCAAGCGAATTTGCCATCGCCATCTTGTCCGTCATCATAAGGACGTCCTCTACAAGAAAGTTCCTCGCCTCAAATCTCATGACGGCGTTCATGTAATCAGAATCTATATTGCTCTGAGCAATCTCTTTTTTCAGGCCAGTCTCGTTTATATCCTTGAAATTCTTTGCAAGCAGAAGCTTTCTTTCTGCGTCGCTGTTTATCGAGACGAAATCCTCATAGAATTTCTCCTTGTTGTTCGAATCCGATACTGCCTGGCTGAACCTTTTCACGCCATCCTTGCCGAATGAGGCAAGATATGGAGAGTTATACCTCAAAATGTTTATGAACGTCCCGCTCAATCTGCTATTGAGAATTTTTTGGACGGAAAATTTTCTCATGACTGATATCATCTTCCTGTTCTGCATGAATTTGTAATGCTCATACCCACCGAATATCTCGTCGCCACCTGCGCCGCTGAACGCGACTGTTATTTTCTTTTTTGAATGCTTGGACAATAAGAATGTGGGAATGGCTGCAGGGTCAGCTATCGGGTCATCCATGTGATAGCAAGCAAGTGGCAGAATCTTAAGCACGTCCTTGTCAACGTTATATTCGTAATGGGTTGTCCCATAATAATCCGATGCTATCTTTGCATACTTGTGATCGACCGACCTTTCGTCCTCGCCGAAATTTATCGAGAATGTCATAATCTTTTTGACATCGTTCTTTTTCATCATAGCAACTATCGCCGTGGAATCTATGCCGCCTGAAAGGAACACTCCGAGCGGAACATCTCCTATCATCTGGTTCTTGACGCTCTCTGTTATGAGACCGTCAAACGTATCATCAGAATATGAAGAGCCAACTTTAGTATTTGGTATGCCCCAATATTTTTTTACCTGTAAAGTCTTCTTCCTAAGATCGTATATCATATATTCTGAGGGCCCTAGTTTTTTTATGCTCTTAAAAAATGTGTCATTAGAATTATTATATCTATATCTGAAGAACCTGTTGACGGAATCCATATTCAGTTCCCTTTTGACTTCTTCATATTTGAGTATCGCCTTGACCTCTGAGGCAAATATCAGTCTTTTATTCTCGAAAGTATAGTATAAGGGTTTTACCCCGAGCCGGTCACGCGCTATGAATAATTTTTTTGCGTTAGAATCGTATATGCAGAAGGCAAAATCTCCAGTTATCCATTCAAGGCACCTCTCGCCATATTCCTTATACGCATATATTATAGTCTCTGTATCGGTGTGTGAATTGAATCTGTAGCCGAGATTTTCAAGCCTTAGCCTTAACTCTTTGTAATTATATATCTCGCCATTGAATACTATTATCAATGATCCGTCTTCGCTTGACATGGGCTGGTTTCCTTTTGCAGAAAGATCGACAATGCTTAGTCTTCTATGACCTAGCGAGACATATTTATCAGTGTAGCTTCCGTAAGAGTCCGGGCCGCGATGGGATATAGAATCGCTCATTAATTTAACAAGACTCTTATCTTCCCAATCAAAACCTAAAATTCCGCACATATCTCCTCCTAATTGCTGCTTTTCATATCAGCAAGGAATCCGAATAATAGAATCTGTACACCTGAGAGCACAAGCAGCGCAGAGATAAGAGATAATCCTATCCGTGTGTTAAGTCCTGTGGCAAGAATAGTGTATATCACATATAATCCTACAAGCACGCCAAAGATTATCAGAGAGAGTCCAACGGAACCAAAAAATTTCAATGGCTCATAATCTCTATATATCCTGAGGATATTTATCCATGCCTTGATGGCATAATCGAAAGGATTCTTGAATAACCTGCTTTTTCTCGTCTTGTTCGTCGTTATAGGAATTTCAGCTATCTTCATGTGAGCTTTTCCAGCCCTTATCAATTGCTCTTGTGTATATGTGAATCGGTTTATCTTAGGAAGCTGCGCGACCTCTCTTGTGAACGCGCGAAATCCAGTCGTGCTATCTGTTATCTTCGTCTTCAAGAGACCTGAAAGGACCTTTGCAAATACGATGTTGCCTATCCTGTTCATAAAAGAGCCCGAGTAGTTTCCCTTTTCGAATCTTATGCCAAGGACTAGATCGTTTCCTTCTTCTACCTTTTCAATGAGCGCAGGGATATATCTTGACGGATATTGTCCGTCTGCATCTGTATGAACGATTATATCAGCTCCGAGATCAAGGCAATGTTTCATCTCTGTCTTGAACGTCTCTGCAAGGCCGTAATTTCTTGGATGTTTCACAACGATAGCATGTTTCCGTGCTATCCTTGCAGTGTCGTCAGAACTTCCATCATCGACAACTAAAATCTCAAAATTATATTTTTTCTTCGTCATCACACTTCGTATATCTTTAAGAACAGCATCAATACTCTTAGACTCATTGTACGCAGGTATCGTAACGATTATCTTTTTTTTCATGTTTTTTTTTTGGAATATATTTGAATACTACCTTGGTGGATGATTTATTTTATAATTTTATAAACTTTTGTATTTGTAGTATTGTCCTCGTAGATGAGCTCTGTTTTAAGGCTTTCGGCAACATTATCTAGCTCTTTGGAATCTGAAAGAGTATCTATCCATATATAGTCTACCTTATTCAGTTGATTATCAGGGAAGGTGTATCCTGAGGCGTAATTTTCTGTGTAGTATAAGAATCCCTTATTATCGGAAAGGGCTGTATTATTTGTCGGATATACTGAATAGCTATGAAGATAATATGTCAGGCACGAGTTCGCCGTCAGGACATTCGAGTATTGAGGAATTATATGTTCTACAGAGTCAGCATCGCTGCTAATCCCCCTCCATGTAGAATTATTGAAATAAGTCTTCACGACTGAAGTTGCGAGGAATGCCGCTATAAATGCCACGAATAGTATTTTTATTATAAGGATATAAGTATTATTTTTCTTTGATGACTTTGATGCTCTCTTAAAGAATTTCAATTCTAGCATCGTAAGGAACCCGATTATCATTACAGCAGCAATAGCAGGCAGTGCCTCAAAGAAATACCTTGCATGTGTGTCTGCAGTCGATGAGAATACATAAAAGACGCATAAAAGAAGCGACGGTATTATCCATAGCGCGAAAAACCATAGATTGAAATTATCATCTGTAGATCTGTTAAGTAGAGATTTTCCGGATTTTTTCTTTTGCTGCCACTTGATAATAAGCCATGATCCACCTATGAATAATATCAGTATAGGCAGGGTCGCAATGAACCAGGCGTAAAACATGTACTTAATGTATCCTAATCCTGAAAGATAATCTACATTCCCGCTGGGAAGCCCAAAAAGTTCAGTATAGACTGTCAAGGCCTCTCGAGGCAACGAAGATATCTTCTCACCAAAAGTGAAACTTTGGAATGGTATCGCTTCGGAATAATCTGTCCTGCCATGGAATACTGAATTGAGTATTGGCCAGATAGGATTATGGAACTCTGTATATGTATAGATATATTGCGGCGATGATAATATGACAGCGAGAGCTATGACAGCAAGGGAGCAGAGTACTGGGCGCCACTGTGATGTCTTCTTGTTACCATTATTGCTATGATTTTTTCTGATGACAACCTTATCTTTTCTATTTTTATTCTTCTCATTGTAATAATGGATATATGCTATGAGAGGGACTATGAAAAATCCATTTATGTTAGTTAGGAGGACAAGGGCGAGAGCTACTCCAGACAAGAGTTTTTTATCTTTGAGGCTTAGATATACCGTAAATAAGACCAAAAAAGTAAGCAATGTTTCGACGTACGCCTGGGTGCCAAGCTCCAGAACTATCGGAAGGCAACCGAATAATACAGCTGATAGAAATGCAGCCCTATTACTGTATATTCTCTTGATTATTAGGTAGAGAAGCCATATCGAGAGTATAGAAAATATCACGTTAGGCAATTGAAGGATAAAATTTGAAGCAGGCAAATAAAGAAATCTTCCAAAATCATAGAACATTCCGCTTACAACGTGGAATAATGGAGGTCTTGAGAAGGCATCTCTCTCAAGATTCACAAAAGTAGGGATTGTATATGTCTCGCCTATATATTTAGATACAGAGAGGTGCCAGCATGCGTCGCCCGATGGATACGTGCCCATTAGGATGCATACTTTAAAGATTAGCATCGCTAGCATGAAGAAAATAATATATTTAGTATACTTTTTGTCTGTATCCATAATAAGCTAGATGACGAGATTTCTAAGACTTGTTATAATCATCAAAATATACTTTGCTGTACTCGGCAAGGCATACCTTCCAGTCTCTCATGTAATTTATCTTTCTGGCATTCAATTTCAGGTTGACAAGTTTCTCAGAGTATGGTCTTGGCGCATAGAATGTCTCCTTGAAATAATCAGACGGGACTATCTTGATAGTTATCTCATTCTCGAGGTCCAGCAATCTTACGAATTCTTTTGCCACGTCATACCTGCTGCAGCTTCCGCCGCATACCTGATTATATAATCCATAATAGCCTGTATCTATGACCTTAAGCATCGATCTTGCGAAATCAAATGTATATGTAGGCGTCCCTAGCTTATCATCGACGACGTGAAGGAGCTTCTGACCCTTCTTTATCTGGTCGTATATCTTCTTTATGAACTTCTTGTCTTTCTTTATGCCGCCACCCATCATCCAGCCTGCCCTGAAGATGTAGTATTTTGAGACGTGATTTCCTACAAAGAGTTCGCCATAGTATTTTGATTTTGCATAGTAGCTCAAAGGGTTCGGGGCGTCGAAATCAGTGAATTCCTCTTTCTCACCGTCAAATATTCCTGCGGTGCTTATGTATATCATAGTACAGCCGTGCTTTTCGCATAGCAATGCTACATTCTCTGCTCCGAGAGCGTTCGTCAACCAGCAATTCTCCTGGTTGTTCTCGCAATATTCTAGGTCAGTGAGCGCTGCGAGGTGCAACACTATATCTGGCTTGAATTCCAAGAACACTCGTTCACATTCATGGATATCACGGACATCAAGATGGCTCAGCCAAGCTTCGTTCAAGTCAATGTCTGTTGCAAGTATGTTCTGGTATACCTTCTTGAATTCTGAATATACTGCATCGCCAAGCATGCCTCCGCAACCAGTTATAAGAACCTTTTTCTCGTTCATCATATCCCCCTAATTATATCGACTGCGAACAGTTTACTGAAAATACGGGTAGTTTATCGACCATATAAAATATATTGGTTATAGACACTAAGACTATTAATAAAGTTTATGCTTTAAATAAGCAATAAGGCTCTTCAGAAAAACGATTAAATTTATAAAAATGCCGCGACTTGTAATCAAAAAGATATGCCATCACAGGTAAAGAAAGATACATGAAAAAGAAACAAAAATTTGTCGATATAAAAGGGAATTACTTTGATTTATACAAATCTAAGAGTCCCATCATGCAGAAGATAGTCAATAATTGGTTCCATAATACATACCTCGGGGTAAAAAAGACAGGATGCAAACAGATTCTCGATGCAGGATGCGGCGAAGGACACGTCACAAACTATCTATACAAAAAACATCTGAAGATTCAGGGAATGGATTTTGACAGGAAAGTGTTCGAATATCCAAAGATAAAATTCACAGAAGGGAGCATGTACAAAATCCCGTTCAAAGATAACTCGTTTGACGTCGTGACATCGACATTCGTTCTCGAGCATCTAGAGCGTCCAGAGAAGGCAGTCATGGAATGCAGACGCGTCGCAAAGAAATACTGCGTATTCGCAGTCCCGAACGAACCTATATGGCGAGTCGCTAACATCGCGAGATTGACATATCTCAAAGATTTTGGAAATACGCCAGGGCACATAAACCACTTCGGCAAGAGGCAATTCAAAAAGATGCTCAAAAAACATTTCAGGGAAGTTACCGTCAAGAGAGGGATATTGACCCTCTATGCAGTCTGTAAAAAATAATCCTAAAAAAATGAAGAAATTTCCATCAATATCATTTTTCTGTCCTGCGTACAATGATGAGAAAAATATAGAGAAAGTCGTCAAGAGAGCTGACGCGTTGCTCAAAAGATACGCAGAAGTATACGAGATACTAGTCGTCAACGACGGAAGTCCAGACAAGACGGCAAACGTCCTAAAGAAGCTCAAGAAAAAATATTCTCGGCTCAGGATAATCACGCATAAAAAAAATCAAGGATATGGAGCCGCATTAAGGGATGGATTTGAGAATAGCAGATATGAATTAGTCATGTACACTGACGGGGATTTCCAATACAACCCGCTGCAGTTTTCTAGGCTTCTAAAATTCATCGACAATTATGATCTGGTCATAGGATACAAGATACATAGGAACGATTCTACATATAGATATATACAGTCGAAGATATTCAACATCTTCATAAGCGTGATGTTCGGACTGGGATTCAAAGACATAAACTGTTCCATGAAGATAATACGCAAGAAGATATTGGATAATATAAAGATAGAGACAGACACAGCTTTCATTGACGTTGAGATAGTCTTCAAGGCGAAAAGGCTTGGGGCAAAGATAAAAGAGGTCGGTGTAGACCATATGCCAAGGCTTCATGGAGAGGCAGGCGGCGTAAAATTCAGGGTCATCTGGCCAACGATAAGGGATATGACAAAATTCTTCTTCAGAAGGATAACAGGATCCAATGGGCAACGCTAAAAAAACCAAGGCAACAAGGAAGAAGACTATTTTAGGTATAAACATCCTCTGGCCGGCAGCGATAATATTTTTCATAGCAGCATGTTTTGCAATGTGGAATCTCGCCCACGTATCCATGTCGAGCTACCCTGCAAACGACCTATGCGAGCATATAGCGCTCATAAAATTTGCAAGAGAGTATGGATTCTTCGGCAGCGTACCATACTGGAACAACGGGGATTTCTATGTCGGAAAGATAAACGGCATAACATATTATTCTATAGGAGTCCTTATCAGTTATTTATTCAGCGATTATAGAGTAGCCTTCATATTAAGTTATGCGCTCATGTTCATACTCGGACTCATTGCGTCATTCATATACGGAAAGGTCAAAAAATACAGTCTAAAAAAGAGCCTGCTCTTCT
>CAZFVG010000041.1:0-7207 GCA_964522135.1 uncultured Methanosarcinales archaeon
TATATCGCTCACAGCCATACAGAACTTCGAGGATATCAGTAAAGGACTAGACGAGATAAAGAGAGTCGGGAAAAGATATATATTAACATTTCTCAAAAGATCTGAAAAGAAAAAGCTTATAGAAAAATTTATTGAAGAAAAGTTCGAAATAATAAAAAGAATCGAAGAGGAAAAAGATATAATCTATTTCAGCAGATAATCATGAAAAAAACTAACACAATATTTATATACATAGAAAAGGGTAACGTATCAGATTAAGAAATAAATGACTATAACAAAAAAACAAAAAGAACAGGTTGCGATGCAACTAAAAAGGCATAATAGAGAAACAGTCAAGAGTAAAATAGATTTAGGAAAAGATGCTTCTCTTGAGTTAATTGTAGAACATGGTGTATTCGGCTCAGATATAATGAGTTCGGGAATATATCTTGCAAAATTTCTTTATCATCATAGAGAACTCTACAAGGATAAAATTTGCTTGGATATGGGTTGTGGGCCGGGGGCACAGGGTCTGATCATGGCAATTTATGGAGCATCGCAAGTCGATTTATCAGATATAAGCTCTAGAGCTTCAGAGAATACCCGAAGGAATATAGAATTACAAATATTAAAGAAAAAATGCCACGCGTATACAAGCGATTTATTCACAGAACTTCCAAAAAATAAAAAATATGAGGTCATAGTATTCAACCATCCGTTTTTTCCTGAAGAGGCAAAAAATTTTGGAAAGGATGTTTTCAAAGATATCATGCTGAGAAAAAGTATGCTTGGAGGCACAGAACTGATTAAGAGATTTTTCAATGAAGCCAAGGCACACATGAAAGGAAAAGATAGCATAATTATCATGCCATACTTCCATTTTGCTGGAAAAGAGAACGATCCTGCGAATCATGTTGAGAAATACGGATTCCTTATTCAAGAAGATAAAAGGATAAAATCACAACAAGGATTACAGTTAGGAGATTTCTCAATATACACCATAAAGAAAAAATAAAATAAGAACTTTTCTTAGATAAATATGAACTATCTTAGTCTACTTCGTGCTTTAGCAAGTTTTCTGCAATCACTGCGAATGCTGGCCTTGTGATGAAGACGCCGATAGATACACCAAGTATCGTCGTGATGGCGAACCCTTTCAATAATCCTGCACCTGCAGATAAAAGCGGAATCATCGCGACAACAAGTGTGAAGTATGAAGCCATTACAATAAAGAAGGCATTCTTTATCCTATCCTTCCAGCCTAATGATTCCTCATTTAGGTGTCCGGATATCTCATCGATTATTACTATCTGACTGTCTACGCCAGTACCTATGGCGATTATTATGGCGGCTATTGCAATCAAATCGATGTTCCAACCGATTATCGCAGCAAATCCAAGAAGTATCACTACCTCAGATATCATCGTCACAGCGACCGGTACCGAGACTATCAATTTTCTGTATCGTATCATTATGGCGAGAATTACGAATATCATCGCTAAGAATCCGACGAATAGGGTGTTCTGGATGAATTCGCTGCCGAGTAGCGGACTTACGTTAGTAGTATCTACTATATTTAGTTTTACAGGCAGTGATCCTGTGACAAGTATAGTCTGAAGTCTCTTCATGCTGCTTGAGGCGTCAGTCATAGCCTCTTGCTGCGTCTGACCTGTACCGCTTCCTGAAATGCTTATCTGAGTTTCTGCTCTACCTTTTAGGCTCTCGCCTATCTTTAGGCTGTCGACCTGTGAATCATCAAGATATAAATCTAGGCTCTCGTTAAGGAACCCTTCACCATTCGTTACTGTGACACCTAAATTCTTCGTCCTTACAGCCTGTCTTTGCGCAGCCTCAGGGCTTAATGTTATCGCAAAATTGAAAGTACATGCATATCCGCTCGAGGCCTTTCCACACGTCGTTATCCTAGAGCAGTCTGGAGTCCTGCAGACATACTTTATGTCCTGGCCTCCCTTGAACATTGAATCGTTACCTATCTTTCCTTCAAATTTTCCCTGGTTGGCAAGCAGGTTCTTGACCTCTTCATCAGTCGCGCCTGCTATTTCTACTACTATAAAATCATTTCCTTCAAGATCTTTAGTTGGAACAACTGATATATCGCTGAGTCCATAGACGTTGAGCCTCTGCTTCATATTGTCTACAAGGTTGCTCATATCATCCTGTGATAATTTCTCTTGAGGACTTAGTATTACCCTTGATCCACCCTGCAGGTCAAGCCCCATCCTTATGTTGGATGTCGGTGCGTTATACACTCTTAGCCCGATATCCTCTGTTCCTATTATCTGTTGTATGGTCTTATTCTGTAAGACCTGCCTTGTAACATTTACAGTTGTATTAGTAGAATTGTTGAATATCTCATCAGTATAATTGACAAGCTCAGTCTCGTTTAGAACTATCGTCTGGTATAATGGTTTTACTGTCAATCTATAGATATCCTTATCTGTTTTTATTACGACAGTCATGTTCGGCTGCAACGTATCTATTATCCGCGTATAATCGTCAGCATTCTTTATCTGGATATTATTTATGTAATGTATTACCTCCCTACTCATAGGGGTGCTTCCTGACGCCGGGTTAACAAAACCTGCATCGACGGCTGATGTGTTCTTCGTAACACTTCTGATGGCGACTCCGTCCTGCCAGGGATTAGGATGTATAGCTACTATGGCCATCACGAAACATATCAATAGTAGCCAGATTCTCCAGCTTCTGAATAATTTTTTTACGCTCATTATTGTCACCGACACATTGCCACAAAAGTGCAATGATCAACAGTCATCATATCATAAATATTATTTTATCAGCATATATTTTTATTTAATGCCATCCCTTGCCTTCAAGGTACCATCTGAGTATTCCTGCGTTCTGTATCCATGTAAATATTACGTCTCCTATAAGTCCTGCCATTAGTATAAACATTATTTCCTTAATGACGACAGAATGTGTGAATAGATATGCAATTAGCACTGCTATGAATGCACATGACGACATAGTAACTCCAGTCTTTAGTGCCCCTACGACTCTGTCAAAAACGCTGCCTTCTCTTCTTTTCTGGACCCTGACTGAAAGTAATATGTCTGTATCAATGCTATAACCTACAAGCATAAGGAATGCAGCGACACCAGCGATGCTAAGCTTCATCCCAAAAAGATTGAATATAGCTAGAGAAAATAGTACATCTGATATTGCGCAGAGTACGATTCCGAAACTTATGATACTCTGCCTGATATATAAGTATACCAAACCACAGAATATTATTATCGGAAGGATATACATTATGAGCGAACTTGAATAAAATATCATGAGAGCTGCCACAGCTGTTGCGGCGCCTGCTATCCATTTCCATTTCGCTGATTCTCCAAAATATAAGAATATGACTATACTCATGAACAGGAATGCTATGAATACAGCTTTCAATGTCTGGACGAAAAACTCTGCACCAAACTCCGGACCTACTGTTCCCTTATTCTTATTTATAACGTCAAGTGTAAGACTCGGGAATTTTTCCTGTAATGCAGCGACGAAGTCACTCTCGTTGACGCCTGAAGCTTCTATATCAAAATTCTTATTTTCAGCCTGACCGAAACTCATCACGCTAATATCCGCTTTAGGGAATTTTTGGCTCAGGTAACTGCTCAAGTCATCAGGGCTCGTGCTTGCAGGCTCAGGTATCTGCATCGTAAGTCCACCGGTGAGCGATACCCCTCTGCTAACAAAATCTCCTGTAGTATAATATTTGTAACCTATTGTACCAATAGAAAGAACAACTAATAGCACCGATATTATGAGCAACGGCTTGTAATGTTTGTCATAAACATTCCTTATAAAATTAGCCATTATACATGGATTCAGGATATTTTTATAAATATTACTGTTTGGAGCGAGATATTAATCATAATCAGTAGCATAATATGTATTATATGGGCACGTGAGAGGCATAATTGATATATCACATATATGTAGGCGCATGGGTAGGTACCTGGCTGTTTGGCCAAAAAAAAATCGCAAACTAAATAAATAGCGTTATGGATATGCCTATAGTATGTCGAATATACGCATAAAGAGGTGTTAGGTTTGTTGATGAAAAGCAAGGCTCAGGTTTCTATCGAGTATCTTGTAATAATAGGGCTTGCATTCGCTGTGCTCATCCCAGGAGGATATTTCTTCTATAAGTATTCTCAATCATCAAACGAGGGGGCTATACGTTCACAGATAACGCAGATAGGAAACGCTATGCTTACAAACGCTGAGTCTATATACGGGCTTGCAGATGGCTCGCTTGTGACCCTTGACCTAAGATATCCAACTAATATACGTGATGTATATATATTAGGTCAAAGAGAACTAATAATAAAGTATGAGATATCGAGCGGGATAAACGAGGCCGTCTTCTTCTCGAACGTCAACCTTACGGGCAACTATACATATACATCATCCTTTCCAAGATCAGCATGCGGAACACTACCATGCACGAATTCAGCGATAAATAACATATCGGTCCAGCCTGGAAACCATCAAATAAAATTCGAATCAAAAACTAATTATGTTCTCATAACCCAGACCAAATGAAAAAGGCCCAGACATCGATGGAATTTGTAATCCTTACCGGATTCATGATACTCGCCTTCCTTTCTTTCTATATAGTCATACAGGCGAAACTCGTTGAGGCAAATAGGGACCAGACAGACTCTGCCGCAAAAGATATAGAGACTGTCGTAATAAACGAACTAAAAGTTGCAGAATCCGTGACGGACGGGTATTACAGGGAATTCCAACTGCCACAGAACGTCAACGGAGTACAATATAATATCTCAATAATAGCTGGACCGGGAGAGACGCCAGAAATAGTTACGACGTATAGCGGCAAGGAACGTGTCTATTTCATAACCCAGAGTTATGTCAACGAATCATCGACCATCGGAAAGGGATTGAATAATATATCGAAGGTCAATGGGATAATACTTGTGCAACATGAAAGTTCATAAGTATAAGTCAGTATCGATTCTCTTCTGTTTTTTCTTCTAATCAGGAATAATCTTAAAACAACAAATTATTTAAACGCCTGCAAAGAACATTTGTTTCTCTGGTGAGTTTTTATGATAGACACTTTTAGAAAGATACTTTTCATGGATCGGATTAGCGAATTCTGGGATGAACTATTTAGCAGCAGGAAATCTTTCAGGTTGGGACTGTATGGAGCGCCAAATAGCGGAAAGACAACCCTTGCAAACAGGATGTGCAAGGGACTTATAGATTCAGATAAAGATTTTACAGGGATATCAAATATAGCGCACGAAACTCGCGACATAAACATCAAGGAGAAACTTCTCGTAAGCCGGAACGGAAAGAAGATAGTATTCGACCTCATCGATACCCCTGGAATTGCGACACGTATAGATTATGAAGTTTTCGTGAAAGCGGGGATGAGCGCAAAAGAGGCAAAGGAAAGAGCTAGAGAAGCGACCAAAGGGGTAATAGAGAGCATCAAATGGCTGGACAATGTTGATATAGTTATAATAGTCGTCGATTCGACAAAAAATCCGCTGAACCACGTGAACCTAACTATAATCGGAAACCTTGAAGCAAGAAAAATACCATTCATAATAGTTGCAAACAAGAATGACCTGAAATCAAGCAAGATAGCGAAGATAGAGGAGGCATTCCCTAAATATAAGATAGTAAGGATAAGCGCCAAATTCTCGAGAAATATAGATGAATTATATGAAGAACTTCTGAAGATTAAAAAAAGGTCGAGATAGGATGCTCAAGATTAATTACATACCACACATGAAACTGGAATCCTCTAGCGCTAAGGATCGCGTGGATATGATATTATCCATTGTTAAGAATCATAGCATCGTTATAACGGACTGCAGGCTTAACGTCCGTGACGAGGCGGCTCTCATAAGAGAGACAATGGGCTCTGTAGATGAAGGCTTTAACGGTATAGAGATCGGCTTTCTGAATGACAATCACGAACAGGATATTTTTACAAGAATAAGACACAACCTTGCACGGATGCTTACAGGAAGCAGCAGAGGACTCACAATAATAGGCCCTGCAAATATAATAAGAGAATTAAAGAGCAATCCTGAAAGTGTGGAATTATATTTCCAGAAACAATACATAAAATCCTTGAAAAGGTAATAATATAAAGATAATACGAGCATGAATGGTAATATATGAAACATAAATGCGTCAAGTGCGGAACAATCTATGCCACGGATTCTGAAGAGATATTGACAGGCTGCAAATGCGGCAGCAGACTCTTCTATTTCGTCAAGGACAAAAGCAATAAGAAGAACGCAGATAATAGGGAACAAATAGATTATTTCTACGAACTAGAGAATGGAACAGAGATAACCATATTCGACATAGAATCTGTAAACATCCTAAGTAAAGGCAAATATGAGATAAACATAGATGCGCTCATGAAAGAAAAGAAAAACAATCTTATATACAAGTATGGAGACGGAAAATATAGCGTCGATATAACCTCTGAAAAGAAAAAAAGAGGAGATAAGCAAAAATTATTCTGATATAGATATAAAACAGTTATATAAAAATCGGCACCTTAGCTACCAGCGCTGATTAAATTTATAAAACGTATTCTCATACGATAAGTAATGATACTTGTTGATGTGCATGCGCATATGGATATGGAACAATATAATGCCATTGGCGGCGTCGGAAACGTCCTTAATGACTGCAAAAAGAACTCAGTCAAGGTCATAGTTGCTAATGGGATAAATATAGATAGCAACAGAAAAGTACTTGAGATGGCAAAAGAACATGACATAATAAGGCCGGCACTGGGGATATATCCTACGGACTGCCTCGAGATGATGGAACAGGTCATGAACCAGGAATTCTACCAGGAGATAAATTTCATAGAAAAAAAAATCAAGGAGAAAAAGTGCTTTGCGATAGGAGAAGTAGGACTCGAATATACGCAGGTAACAGACCTGAACGAAGAAAAGAAAAACATAATGAAAGAATGCCTGAAGAAATTTATCGAGGTCGCAAAGAAATATGATGTCCCTATAATACTTCATACCAGAGGCGCAGAGCTCGATGTAGTAGAGCTTCTTGAGAGCGAAGGAATGAAAGATAAGAAAGTCATAATTCATTGTTTCTCAGGAAGGAAGAACGTCGTCAAGCGCATAAGAGATAATGGATGGACATTCTCCATACCATGTTCTATAATCAG
>CAZFVG010000042.1:0-7076 GCA_964522135.1 uncultured Methanosarcinales archaeon
TATGGATGTTCATTATAGAATATTTTTGTGGAGGACTGAATTCATGGAATTTATCTCTGAACCAGTTCCTGACAAGCGGGCAGAGTACGTTGAATGTCTCATCATCCGAATATGGTTTTTCCATGAAAGAAATCATGAGTTTAAGAGCATGGCTAGATTTAAATATCTTGTGGGAGACTGGCTTGTGGATGATATACAGTAAATACTGGTCACCCACCCGTCATGAATATAAGATTATATTTCAATTTTTGAGAATAGATAACTTCCTATAAACATTAGTATGATTGTAAGTATTATCATAACTACAAGGTTTGTGAATATACTGAATACGCCAACACCTGTAAGTGCATTCCTCAAGCCATCTACTCCATATGTCATAGGGTCTAATCTAGTTATTATCTTAAGGACTTCCGGGATATTATCTATAGGGAACAATGCTCCTGAAAGGAAAAATATCGGCATTATCAGAAAGTTCATTATCAATTGGAACCCCTGCATATCGTCAAGCAATGAAGCTATCGCGGTTCCGAGAGCCGTGAATAGTATTCCTATAAGTATCATAAAAAGAAGGGCTAAAGGCAGTAATGAGAGATTTATCTTGAATCCAATTATTAACGATAACGCCATCACAATAAGCCCTTGGATTACAGAAACTGTTGCTCCACCGAGTGTTCTTCCAATCATTATCTCAAGTCGTGATACTGGAGCTACTAAAGTCTCTTTTAGGAATCCAAATTGTTTATCCCAGATTATTTCTATCCCTGTAAATATTGCGCTGAATAATATGCTCATGGCTATGACGCCAGGGACTAGGAATTGCACGTAGTCGCCACCGCCAGCTTTTTGGAATATCGGTCCGAAACCGAATCCAAATACTACGAGGAATAATAATGGTTGTCCGAGCGATCCTATAATTCTTGGAGTGGACCTGAAGTATCTTAGGAGTTGCCTTTTCCAGAGTATAGTTATAGTGTTCATCTTCTACTCCACATTTTCCTGTTCTGTCTCATATGATCGACGCTCGTTGACTGTTCATCCCTAATACCATGTCCAGAAAGTTTTAGGAATGCTTCCTCGAGAGAATTTGTCTTTGTCTGCTTCTTTAATTCTTCAGGAGTTCCTTGGGCGACCAATTTTCCATGGTCTATTATGGCAACTTTCTGGGCGACTTTTTCAGCTTCTTCCATATAATGTGTCGTGAAGAATATAGTGATTTTCTCTTTCTTGCTCAAGTTCTCGATGTATGACCACATATGATTTCTTGTCTGCGGGTCAAGACCTACTGTTGGCTCGTCTAGAAACAGGACTTTTGGATGGTGTAACAACCCGCGTGCTATCTCTAGCCTTCGTTTCATTCCGCCTGAGAAACTTTTGACTATCTTATCCTTTCTATCAAGCAGTTCAACAAATTCGAGAAGTTCCAATATGCGGCCTTTAAGAGCATGTCTATCAACGTTATACAACACGCCATGCAGTTCCATGTTTTCATATGCCGTAAGTTCATCATCAAGGCTCGGATCCTGGAAAACTATCCCGAAAGATTTTCTTACAGCGTGCTCGTTATGGACAGCATCGTGACCATTAACAAATATTTGGCCAGATGTCGGTTTGAGTAATGTGGTGAGCATCTTTATTGTCGTAGTCTTTCCAGCACCGTTAGGACCGAGAAATGCGAATATCTCTCCCTTATTGACGTGAAAGGAAATATTATCTACGGCTGTAAAATCTCCAAATTTTTTCGTCAATTCCTTTATTTCAATCATTAGATTAATCACGAAATGTCCATTTAAAAGTTTTGTGAAAAAAAAAGTATCACCTGATTTGATAAATCTGTGCCATTCAGAGTTCCAAACTTTCGATGATTAGCTTTGAATCGAATTCTTTCAGGTCATCGTATGTTTGGCCTGTTCCTAGATATAATATAGGTTTTTGTATGACGTAAGAGACTGATATTGCGGCTCCTCCTTTCTCATCAACGTCTGCTTTCGCGAGTATTATCGCATCAATCCCGACAGCCTTGTCGAATTCTTTTGCCTGCTCGATGCAATCATTTCCTGTTATCGATTCCCCGACAAATATTTTTATATCCGGGTTGCATACTCGTACAATTTTTTCGAGCTCTCTCATCAGGTTTGTATTGCTATGCAGTCTTCCTGCAGTGTCTATTATGACGACGTTAGCATTCTTTGCCTCGGCATATTTTATGGCGTCAAAGGCTACGGCCGCCGGATCACTGTTATAGTCATGTTTCACAAGTTTTACGTTAAGGTTGTTTGCATGCTCTTCAAGCTGCTGTATCGCCGCCGCCCTGAATGTATCAGATGCTGCAAGCACTACATGCAATCCGCTCTTTTGGAAAAGATGTGTCAACTTTGCTATTGAGGTTGTTTTTCCAGACCCATTAACACCTATAATAGTGATTATGTATGGCTTTCCAGATATGTTCTTCTCTTTTATTCTCTCTATAAGGTTTATCCTATCTACATTGAAAAGTTCGATTATAGAAGTCTTTAACGTTCTCATTATTATCTCTTCAACCCCGCTTCTTGATATCTTCTCAGTCATCAATTCTTTTTTCATATCCTTCTTTATCTTTTCTATGACCTCAACGGCCACATTATTCTCAAGGAGCACAACCTCGAGTTCCCAGAATAATTCTTCAAATTTTTCTTCCGATAGATGAAATTTTGTGAATGTCTCTGTAATCTTTGTAAACAATCCTTTCTTCTCTTCCTTAATTTCTACGATTATGTCCTTATTTTTTTCCTTGTGAACGTGTTCATATATCTCATTTGAGTGATGGTTTTCATGTTTTTCTGTATGTTCGTGCACATGCTCATGTGTGTGTGGTCTATATTCAGGCACATCAACAATCTTATTTACTGTTATAATCTTCTCTTTAGGAACATCTTGGACTGCTCTCTCTGTTTTTATCTCTTGTTTCTTTTCTTGCTTGATATCTCTATTTTCAGGAATTGGTGTATTTTTCTTAATTTCTTCTTTGAATGTTGATATGTCAGATTTTTCTAGTTGTTCAATCTTTTTCTCTTTCTCTTCTATTATCTCTTCTGTATCCTTCTTTCCGAATATCTTCTGGAAGAATCCTTTCTTGTCTTCTTTTTTTTCTTCAATTATTTTTTTCTCTATAATTATGGGCTTCTCCTTCACTTCTGGCTTCTTTTCTACTAGAATCTCTTTTTTTTCTATGGTCGCATCTTTTTCTACTTCCTTGCTGAATTTCCCTAATGCGCCTTTTAGTTTGTCCTTAAGAAACTTGAACATTTTATCCTTGCAGCTCTTGCATCTTCACCAAAAACTTTTGCAGTTGTTCCATGACTTCTTTCTTGTAATTCTCTATCTCTAAAGATTGTTTTTGCATCATTTCAGTGGTCTCTTTCACAGTCTTATCAACTACTACATCTGAGCCGATGTTTATACGCAGCATTCTATTATCAGTAAGTGTCCCTCTGGCAAATATTCCGTTTGCAAGTGGAAATAATATCTCTTCTTTATTACTTAATGCGCTGAACTCTTGCAATGATTCTACCGTCTTATTTATCTCGAAGACTTGGGCATCTATCGTCTCTAAGACTTTTTGCATCTGCTTTATCTGGTAATCAAGCATCTGCATTTGTTCCATTTTTTCATTATCCATATTTATCGACTTCCATTATTTATATCTATTTTCCTAAAAATCCGAGTGATTCATCAGCGTTGACTATCTCAGGGCCTCCTGATGCGTCACCTATGATATATCCTTTGTTATTACATATTATTCCTGATCCGATGAAAGGCACTCCCATGTTGACGGTGCCTGTGAATATCTCTACCTTGAGTATTTTTTTTAATAATTCAGCCTCGTGCTCAAGTATCTCGTGATGGCACAAGAGTCCTTTCTTTGTATGTACGGCTAGACTCCCTAGCGTATTCAGTTCTGCAATCTTTGCCCTGACGACGTCAATCTTTAAGGCCTCTTTGATAGCCTTTATCTCTCTTTCACCATACTCTTCGCTCACTACACATCCTTTGTCGTTGCATATCATGTTATTGCCAAGACATGTAAGTTTGGTATCTATCAATTTATATTTTATTTTGTGTCTGTCGAGCTCTTCTAGTTCGTTTGGGAATGCAATCTTTGGGACAAGCAGGCATTTATTGTTTCCATTAAGGAAAACCCCTAACAGTGATGTGCCTGCTATGCTTATTTTTATTATAGGCACATCTAAAACCTCTTCTATCTCTGGAAGTAATTTTTCCGGAACCTCTGTTCCTATAAGGCAATATTTGTCTGTGGCGAATGCATACAATCCTAGGTTCGGGTTGCTGTTGAAATTCGTGACTAGAACATGCCTGCGTCTTTTCTTAGATGTCATATTTTGAAGAACAAAAGATTGTTTATAAAGTTTATTGACTATATCAGATGCTTAGTAGTACTATGCTTACAATAGCTAATATCACTCCAAGTATTTTTAGAGAGTTAAACTCTGATTTGAACAATGTTATAGATATAAGAGTAACTAGTACGATGTCCAATCCAGATATAGCAAGAGAATATCCGGGGTTAGGGCTGCTTCTTATGGACTGTGTAAGAAAGATATTTCCAGCAATCGCTAATACAGAAATTATCACTATTATCCATATTTGTCCACCGGTTATTGGCGTAAAATTATTTGTTAATGATAAGTATATAACTAACATTATCGCAATGATTAAAGAAGGATAAGCGTATATTACTGTACTACTAAGATTGCTTGTTGTAAGTTTTTTTGTTAATAAGTAAATAATTGTGAAACATACCATAGAAAGCGATGCTAGTATAAACCAATTCATTTTTTTCACCTTGTTCTTTTGTGGCATATTACTTTAATTTTCTGGCGCTGTTTTGTCATCATCGGGCAATTTGGCCAGTCTAACGTTTATTGTCTCAAAGTGTTTTTCCTGGTTTAAGTCTATCTTTCTTAAGTTATCCAGATGAAGCAGTGGAATGAATGTTAAGACTTTATCCTGCTTGGAATTGCTTCCTACCAATTCATCAAATGTGAGAGTCTGATCCTTTGTTTTTTTGTTCTTATAATACGATTCGACCTTTCCGTAAACCTTTTCCATACTTTTTCCAATATCAAAGCGTTTGTCAGGAATCTTCATAGTTATTTTTTTTGCATCTGGCTTATATTTTTTTCTTTTCGATTCAACCTCTAAAGCCTTCTCCAGCGCCTTTACAAGGTCGAAAATGGAGACTTTTCTCTTTCTTGGCTGTGGAGTCCTAGGAAACAACTGAATGTCTCCAATGCTTGCTACTGGCCTCATACCATCGACTTCTATAGGCATGTTCTCTTCAGTATTGTTCATCATACTATCAAAATGAGCTATATCCTCATCAATAAGTATGTCGGATTTCATTTTCAGAAGTATTGCTGATGCAAGAACCATCTTTCCAGAAATTCTAAAATCCAGTTCTTTCAATTTTTTAAGCATATCAAGAAATTTTTGGGAAAGAAGTGTTATATCTATATCCCATGGATCCATATTTTCTTGGTCTATCAAGGAATATATCATATCTTTCCATGATAATTCATCCTCAACGAAGAGCATGTTGAAGACACGTTCAGAAGTTTCCTTCGTCTGCTCCTTCTTTTTCTGCCTATCAAGCTTCTCTTCTTTACTTAGTGCCATATTTCATTATAGAAATAGAGTATATTTAAATTTATTGAAAATGAAACAATAAAATAAAAAAATTTACTTTCTCGCGTTTCTCTTACGCTTCTCTTTCTTAATTCTCTTTCTCTGCCACTTCCATCGCATCTGGCCTTTCTTCTTCCATCTTCTTGAACTTCGCTTCAATTTATCCTTCACACAACCGTAATTGTGCTACATTAACCTCCATATAATTTTATTTCATTAGATAATTTTGTCCATTTATTAATGTTATCCTTAAAAAAAATAAAAATGCTCTGGCCGCGTGCCATGCCAGTCAGGTCACTTACAGAGAGTATGTGCATACTCCTCGATTCTGACCTGTCAGGTATAATGCTCTGGCCGGGATTTGAACCCGGGTCGCAGGATCGAAAATCCCGAATGATTGACCGGACTACACTACCAGAGCGAATTTCATACATTAAATAAAATAAATGAGCCCGCCGAGATTTGAACTCGGGACCACCGGCTATCTTAGAGCTATATCGACAAACGCGTCGATTGGTCATATAAGACCGGCGCTCCACCAGGCTAAGCTACGGGCTCGCATTCAAAAGAATGAATAAATCATTTAAAAAGGTTTATCTTTTCTTTTATATACCGTTAACTTTAGTATTATGGATTTATTAAGCCCAAATATCCATCATCACGAATCTTTACATTTTTTTTGAGAATTAGTAATGTGTTATATATCCCTATTTTATTATCCGGATTATACGCTAGATTATAATCTTTTGCCACTCCTTTTATATTATATTTTACTTGTGCAGGTATTTGATATGTTTGTGGTTGACGGTTTCCTGAGATAGAAGAATCGTTATTCTCAAGCGTAAGTACTTTAGTATACAAACTTAGAATGTATAAGGCACCATTTCCGCCTGTTTCATCATGTGTTTCTACAATATCAAAACTCATTTGCAAATCGTTATTTGCCTTACTTACCTCAATATAATAAGGTGCGGCATATAGTGAATTTCTTGGGATGCTGTTTATATCTGCAATTTCTGAAATGTTTCCTGTCATAGTGTTTATTTTGAAAATTTCAGTACCATCCATATAATAAAATTCTTCGTTTTCATATGCTAATGAAGTGTAATGGTGTGGTATATCTGCTATATTTTCTAATTTATTATCTTTAAATGTTATGATACTACTGTTAGAATTAGTGCTATTATTGCTCACGATAAAACTATTGCCTAAAACAATTTGTACAAATCCGCCCTGTCCAAAATATTGAAGGTCTTTTAATCTCTCTAAAGGCATAGTACTAATTAATTTGTTTGTTTTATCAAAAATAACATATCCTGATGTTGTCTCTGATATAACTTGATTACTTAAAAATTCATGCTGTATGATACCTTTCATACATTGTACATTATGCA
>CAZFVG010000043.1:0-7000 GCA_964522135.1 uncultured Methanosarcinales archaeon
GACGTCCATATTATAATCTCCTAAGTTCATACCTGTGGTTTCCCAATACGTTTCAAGAACGGCATCTGACTTCTGACCTGGCGCCGGAATCCTTAAGTCAATACTTGGAGTCTTTAATGTTTTGCCGTTTGGAGTTTTTATTATGGCATAGACGTCGCTTAGCGTTCCAGCCCAATCACTCTCTATCGATAATTGATATTTATTTGTAGCGTTAGGATAAGCCACTTTACTTGAATCTATAACATTAACTTTCAATTGACCGACAATAAATTGTGTCTGCTGTGGAGTGGAATTTAGGGATTCTCCGTCGTAACTGATATTTACAGCGGCTTTGTATATCCCTGGAGCAAGATTGAATGCAGCTGTGTCAAGGCTTGCCTTCAGATCTCTAGTTTCATATGGCCAGTATGGCGCGTTGCCTGTCTGCACGACAGCAACTGTCTTATTCTCAGAATCGTATATAGTGATAGTTCCGTTGGCTTGTATTATCGCCTCTCTGCCATAATTTGTCAATGATACTGTTATCTGGGCCGTTTCATTGACGTTTACATCATCAATGTTCATTCCGTTAAATACTGGATATTTTCCTGGATAAAGAACTATAGCTGTAACGCCCGTCCTTACGGAGGCTATTCCGCCGACGGTCCCTGTAGACGGTGGCGCTTCTGTTGCAGTAAGATATATAGTATGTCTTCCAGGGGTTGCGTTGTCTGGTATCTTTATAGTCACATCTACATTTCTTGGACCACCACCAGGATTTGGATCGCTTAGAGTTACATATGGAGTGAAATCTCCTTCGATATTTGCGTTTACTCTCGGGCTATCGAACACATAGAATTCATATTTTACATCCTTGCCAGGCTCTACAAGAAATTCCTTCTGTTTAGTATATTCTCCTATACCGACACCTAGAACCGTTGGAAAGATAAGAAGGGTTACAAGGAAAAATAAAAAAATATTTTTGTACATCATAAGCACCTGATGTACTAAGGCTTCTGAATATTCAACATCACTTCGCCAACTGAATTGCTATTTGCCGTTGTTGGAGGACGCTGGATATTTATGCTTACCTGAGCAGAGTTCGTACCAGTACTCCCCGTATTAATCTCAGATGTCGCTGGGTGCATGCTGTTGATGACCGCCCATGTTCCTATGACCGATATCACTATCGCAAGCACTATGAGCAACGCTAGAGTCGTACCTGACATCCCTGCTTTGTCATCTGGAAATTTTGGTTCATCCATTTTTTAGATCCTCATGGCATTGATGTGCCTGTTGCTGTGAATGTATCTGACCCGCCTACTCCTGAATCGTATGGTATAGTAACTTGTATTCCCATCTTTAGGCTATCGTTTGAATCAATATATGTAAGGTTTGAACATATGTTTTGTGCTGTTCCAGCAACTACGGTAGTCCATGCGACGCTTGATAGTGTTCCTTTGCATGATCCTGTTTCGTTTTCTGCTATCATGTATTGGAATGCTGGTGATGTTCCTCCAATGAATGTTGAGGCATCTTTTGTTGAGTTTATCGTTACGTTTAGGAATGTTGTTCCTGCATTCTCTAACACTAATGGGTTTCCTGTTGTGTTGAAGTTTGCGCATCCTGTCTTTGTGATTGTTGTCGTGTTAGTGCTTAGATTCATTATACATTTAATGTATCCGCCTGATGTGTTTACGTATCCTGTTCCGAAGTCTATGCTGTTTACAACGAATCTTAGAACGGTGTTGCTCTGTATTGTTACTGACGCTGTGCTTGCATCCGTGGATACCGCGTATCCTGTCGTTCCGCTTTTCTGTGAGAGCTTGTTTAAGCTCACTAATGTTCCTGCTACAGAGACTACTATAGCCACCAATAACAATAATGCCAGTGTTTTATTAGATACTTCCATAATCACCATCTCCCTTATACTGTTTAAGGTATTTTTTTACATTTATGATCATCTACTATTATAAAGTTTTCTATTTTTTTCACTTATGAAGGAAAATATAAAGATACGAGTTCTATGGCATTGATGTGCCTGTTGCTGTGAATGTATCGGTTCCGCCTACTCCTGAATCGTATGGTATAGTAACTTGTATTCCCATCTTTAGGCTATCGTTTGAATCAATATATGTAAGGTTTGAACATATGTTTTGTGCTGTTCCAGCAACTACGGTAGTCCATGCGACGCTTGATAGTGTTCCTTTGCATGATCCTGTTTCGTTTTCTGCTATCATGTATTGGAATGCTGGTGATGTTCCTCCAATGAATGTTGAGGCATCTTTTGTTGAGTTTATCGTTACGTTTAGGAATGTTGTTCCTGCATTCTCTAACACTAATGGGTTTCCTGTTGTGTTGAAGTTTGCGCATCCTGTCTTTGTGATTGTTGTCGTGTTAGTGCTTAGATTCATTATACATTTAATGTATCCGCCTGATGTGTTTACGTATCCTGTTCCGAAGTCTATGCTGTTTACAACGAATCTTAGAACGGTGTTGCTCTGTATTGTTACTGACGCTGTGCTTGCATCCGTGGATACCGCGTATCCTGTCGTTCCGCTTTTCTGTGAGAGCTTGTTTAAGCTCACTAATGTTCCTGCTACAGATATTATTATTGCCATGAGCAACAACAACGCCAATGCCCTATTAGATATATCCATAATGTTACCTTACGCTTATTTCTATTCTGAAAACAATCACTTATTTAAATTTTTCTACTTCTTTTCCTTGTACTAAAAATTATCGCTATGATTATTATGATTATCAATATAACAGCTCCCACTATATATAGGTAGGAATAACTATGTGATGTCTGTTCGCCTTCGGCACTTATGGCTCCTATCTCTATCTTGTTTGTGCTTATCTTCATTGGATATGTCTTCTCAAGACTCTTGCTGCCATATTTCATGGTTATCTTCAAAGTGTAATCTCCGGCATTTACGCCTGTAGTGTCTATATATGTACTTACTATTCCGCCGGCTGAATCTATCGCTGCTCCATCAACGCTAGCTTGCTTTATTATAGTGCCGTTACCATCTAATATCTGTACCTCTGTATTTGTTGCTATAGGATTATTCCAGTTATTCGAGACGTTTATGTCCAATTTTGCGACGGTTCCTATATAGAAGTCTTTTACGCTCGCGTTCGTTATATCTATATTGTAGCTGCCTATCGATACTGACTTGCTTAAGGATATAGACTTATTATCATAGTATACCGTCGCCGTTATTGTATAATCTCCAGGATTCACTTCAGGGGTCCATGTGTAATCTATCTTTCCGCTATCTCCTGGAGCTATGTTATTGATGTGTCCCGTGGTATTTTCATATGTAAAACTATCGGATGATATCTTTACGGTTCCATAAGTATCTTTTATCGTCTCTGTTCCTATGTTGTTTATGCTGAGCGATATGGTCATAGGACTCCCAGTCTCAGATTCTGAGTTTGATAGGAATGCCGTAGCATGCAGTCCAGTGGACGGTACGGTCACGAGAAGCTTATGCGCTACTGACAATGCTGCGTTTACGTTTGTCCCGTTCTCGCTCCCAGAATTTATCTCTGTTGCAGTTATTATTCCTGTCTTTGTCCCAGGATCCATATCTTTTGGCAATGTTATCTTGTACTGAAATGTCTTCTCTGAATCTGTGCTGCTTAGATGTATTACATCATTGTCTATAGTTATGTATGGAGATAGGTCTCCTCCTGCAGCTATCTTAAGCGTCAGATCACTTGCTTCAGTGTTCACAACGGTTATGTCTATAGTGTGCTCTAATGTGTCATAATCTATTATTTTTAGTGATGGAGCGATACCTAGCGCGTGTACGACGCCACAGGAAACAAGCATCATAAGAGCGCATAACACAGTATACATAATTATAATATTTTTTTTCATTCTTTATCCTCTACAGGCCTTTTTATTATGCCTTTTCTTTTTAATTTACCTCTCCGATATACAGTCCATATAGTCCTCTCATCCCTATTGAGTATCAGGGCTATTTCTCTGAATGTGAATTTCTTATTGTCTCTCATATATTCTACCATGACTTCAAGTACTGATAGAGTTCTATCTTTAAATACGAAGGATGGTATGTTTATGTATTCTCTTACATTTTTCTCTGTTATGTTTGTTTGCATTTTATTGCCAATTGAATGTTATATACGTCGTCTTGTTTACTGGAGGCTCGTCTCCTGGGACTATTATCTTCACGTGCACATATGCCGAATCATTTACGTCATTATAATATAACATGTTTATCATTCCAGGATTCGTGCTGTTTGCATTTATCCAATTCATCGTCGATAATGTTGTATTGAAAGATCCGGTCTCATTTGTCTGTCCGGCTTCCAGTTGGAAATAGTTCGTTCCGAGGCCTGCTCCTGTGCCCGACCATAATGTTTGGTTGATTGTAGCGTTTGTCATATTGCTATAGACGTTTCCATCGTTCTGGAACGTGAATGGGGTTATGGAAAGATTTGTTGTGTTTGCCTGGGCGCCTGGAAGCAATGAGCCGAATGACACGTTATTACTAGTCAAGGTTATTGCAAGATATGGTGTGATGCTGAAGTTCCATATATTGGACCATGCACCACATGTATCTGGGCTACAGGCTCTTACCGTCCAATTATAATATGTGTTGGAGCCTCCCTCTGTCTGGATGCAAAGCGCCTGTGTTATGCTATAATTGCTTGTCGATGCGCCGTTATTCGTATTGTTTGTATACGTTCCTGCGCAATTATTGCTTGTCAGATTTAATTCGTACCATGAAGCGAGGCTATCGCTGTTCCATATCAGAGGAGGCTGTCTTGAAGTCAATGTATTATTGCCATTTGTCGGGCTCACTAATGTTATCTGCCCAGGAATCCTAGAATTTATCGTGACATTATTAGACACCGATGTAGTGCATGCCTGTCCATCGCATGATCCTGCAAGCGCAGACCAAATATCTCCTATCTTAGTATCATTGCTGACGAGAATATTCGTTGAATTTCCTGTCAAGCCTGCCAGATAATCTTGATAAATTTCCTCTGCTGATAATGAACGATTATATATTCTTACTTCGTCTATTGTTCCGTTGAAATATGCAGTATTACCAGCACCGTTATCATATCCTATGCGTACAGTGTTAGAGTTTGAGGGTGTATAGTTAAATATGTTTGACTTATTGCCGTTTAATACACCGTTTATGTATAATTTTTGTACTCCAGCATTAAGGTCAAATGTTGCTGCGATGAATGTCCAAGTATTTAATGGAAGTATTGATGTTGATGATATTCCTGAAGATGTTGAAACGCCTGAGCCATTACCAACCTCAAACGTAACTTTTGCTGTGGTATTAGAGTATGTTATCCTATAACCTGTGCTGTATCCACTTTTTCCAACTATAGTTGCGGCTACTGATCCCTGATTAGTAACGTTAGATACTGGATAGACCCAAACGCTTATTGTAAATGTGTTAGGAGGCTTTAGATTAGTAGCATCAGGTATTGTTATATAATCATGTATTCCATCAAATGTATATGCTCCTCCTACTTTCCCGTTATTTGTCCAATTAGGGGCGTTTGCTGCCGTTCCTCCTCCTAATTGTCCGTTATTTCCAAATGTTGAATAATCTATAACCGCTCCCGCGGATACTGATGAAACGTTAGCATCAAATGGCATGTCGAGTACGGCTATCGAAGTTCCGTTGACTCTCCAGTCTGTGAAATTATATATAGAATCTAAATCTGAATCAGAAGATGTGAAATATAATGTGAGATTATCCAATGTGGTATAGTTACCGGTTGAAGTTGAATTAAGCAATATGCTGTTTATCGTCGGAGGCCTATTAGAATATCCGCAGCATATATCCATACTATACGTAGATGTACAGTTGCCATCTATATGATCGTTAGTGAGGTTGCTTGCAGACGCCTCTGATGATGCTACTGATGCTATGCACGAATATCCTGCAGAACATGAACCATACGCGTATGTGCATGAGACATTTCTATTTGTCACAGAGATGCATTCATTAACAGCATAATTGGATTGGTTGAATACCTCTACATGTGAATTGTCCGTCGCAGCCAATTTCAAAAATATCGCGCTATTCAATCCACATCCAGCACTAAGTGTCTGACCAGCGTCATCGCTGCAGCATATACCATACGGATATGTTGCTATGCTGTCGTTCTGGGCGTGGGCGTTGCCCCATCCTCCAGTATCATTCTTTACGTAGAGGACAAATGTTCCACTGCCGCAATTTGTAGTGTTCGTTACTGTGCACGATATCTTGGCTGAGACTATCGGTACAGCTAATACGATTAATAATACTATTATCCAAACACTAGTTTTTATTCTCATTGTTTTTTATTCTATTTTATTTAATCGCCTCTGCCAAGCAATACCCAATTGTAGTTGCTCGCCGAATCTTTAAGGCACGCGTACATCTTATCTGGATTTCCTGTAACTAACTTAATCTCTCCACGATTCGTCGAAGAACATGTGCTGCTTCCTCCTTCTACCCTAACACCACCATTAACATCCAAAACTGCTTGCGGCGAAGTCGTGTTAATACCAACATTACCATTGACGTCTATTGTCATCCTCGTATTAAGTGCGGCTGATGGTATATCATTTCCTGTATCAAATTGAATTCCGCCATTTGGCACACTAACAATAGTTGCAAAATTGTTGGTGGAGTTTCCAAACGCTAAATAAGGTGCCCCTGTAGATTTTGTTAGTCTCTCAGTTATTCCACTCGTATGATAAATCTCTAGAGGAACTTGTGGACTTGTTGTTCCTATCCCTACATTTAATAATGTCGTCGTATTTACTGAAGTGTTTGTCCATCCTCCGCTGTTTGATGAACTTCCTCCTGACGGCCATGATGTTTGACAACTTCCATTCAAACATATTTGTGGTGTATATAATATTCCCGATGATTCATTGATATCTCCTGCAACAGTCAATTTACTCGAAGGACTCGTTGTTCCAATACCTATATTTCCGTTCTGTTGCAATCTCATATATTCAGACGAT
>CAZFVG010000044.1:0-6814 GCA_964522135.1 uncultured Methanosarcinales archaeon
AAAATGCGGAACAATCACCTTTATAAATACTCTTTTGTTTCTATTCTCTATAACGACTGAGGATTAATCCCTCTGGAAGTTATATTAATGTTTATATGCTGATTGCATGTGAATCATTCTAATATGCTTCTAAGGTTTGATTGCTCTGGGAGGAAAAAATGGATTTAAAGATAAACATCGCAGACAAGTCTGGAAAGACAGTAAAGAAGGAATTGAAGGAAGATCAAGCCGGTGCCTTCTATGGGAAAAAGATAGGAGACAAGATACATGGCGAGCTTTTGGAGATGCCAGGCTATGAACTCGAGATAAGCGGCGGTTCAGACTATTGCGGATTCCCAATGAGAAAAGACGTACAGGGGACGCTAAGAAAGGCAGTCCTAACTACTACAGGATTTGGTAACAAATACAACAGAAAAGGCATGAGACTTAGAAGGAGCGTTGCAGGAAACGTAATATACAACAAGACAGCGCAACTGAACATGAAGGTCATCAAATTTGGCTCAGAACCATTGATAAAGGAAGAGCCAAAATCTGAAGAGAAGAAAGAGTAAACCTCAAAAATTCAGCGATAACACGTTATAAATAATAACTTTTATATACTTATTTCTTATTTTTTCTTTTATGGATTTCAAGGGCATCATAGCGGATCACATACACTCTATATCTGGCCTGAGTGTCAATTCTATTGCTGAATCTATAGAAGTTCCACCGAACCCTGAGCTTGGCGATTACGCCTTTCCATGCTTTATGCTTTCTAAAGAGTTGAAAAAATCCCCCCAGAACATTGCGCTCGAGCTGAAAGATAAGCTGACAAAAATAAACCTCAAGGAGGATCATAAGCATTTCGAGCTTATAGATAATAAAGGCCCATACCTTAATTTTTACGTGAATAAACCAGTATATATGAAAAACGTGCTGCATAAGGTGTATAGTGAAAAATTTGAATACGGAAAGCAGTCAAAAATCAAGGATATAGTCCTAATAGAATCACCGGGACCTAACACAAATAAGCCGCTGCATCTTGGACATTTAAGGAATATGCTTTTGGGGCAGAGTATATACAATATACTCAAATTCGTAGGCAAGGATCCTAATATAGTGAACGTGGTCAATGATCGAGGGATACACATATGTAAATCCATGCTCGCATACAAAAAATTAGGAGCCGGCGAGACACCTGAAACAACCCACAAAAAATCAGACCATTTTGTAGGAGATTATTACGTAAAATATTCTCAGTTAGAAAAAGAGGATCCAGAAATAGAAAAAGAAATTCAGGAGATGCTCTTGAAATGGGAAAGTAACGATCCAGAAACAAGAACTCTATGGTCTAAGATGAACAATTGGACCTTGAAAGGCTTTGCCCAGACATATAACGCGTTAGGGTTCAATATAGATAAGGAATATTTTGAGAGTGAGACATACCTGCACGGCAAGGATATAATACTCGAGAGCTTGAAGAAGGGAATATTTGAGAAGGATGAGAATGATGCGATAATCGCAAATCTTGATGAACAGGGCCTTGGAAAGAAAGTTTTACTTAGAGCCAACGGCACCGCGGTCTATATCACGCAAGACATCTATATGGCAAAGAAACGTTATGACGATTATAAGTTTGATGAGATGGTGTATATCGTTGGAAACGAGCAAGAGCATCATTTCAAGGTCTTGTTTGAGATATTCAAAAAACTTGGATGGAAATTTGGTGACAAGTGCTACCATTTCTCGTATGGAATGATAGAATTGCCTGAGGGTAAAATGAAATCCCGTGAAGGGAATGTTGTTGACACCGATGATCTTCTTGCTACCGTCATCGGGATATGCAAAGAGGAATTGATAAAAAGGTATGAAGGGAAACTATCTGATGAAGAGTTGTCAAGAAGAGCAGGTATTATAGCATTGTCAGCAGTAAGATTCTTCTTTCTGAAGTTCGATCCATTGAAGAATTTTGTCTATAATCCGAAGGAGTCTTTGAGTTTTGAAGGAGAGACTGGGCCATACATCGAATACAGTTATGCAAGGATTAACAGCATTTTCAAGAAATTTGAAGAGAAAGAATCAGTAACAGAGCGTGATGAGTATTTCAGAAGTGACGTAGACGTATCGCTCCTAAAAGAGAAGAATGAATTCGAACTCGTCAAGATTATTGAAAGATTTCCTTCCGTAGTGCGAGATGCTGCTAAGGATTTCAAACCATCAAGTATAGCGCATTACCTTATTGATCTAGCGCAGGCCTTCAACGAATTCTATCACGCAAACCAAATACTCAATATCGATGATAAAGAATTGATGAAAGCAAGATTATACCTTATATATAATGTTCAGACAGTTCTTAAGATCGGATTAAACTTGTTGCATATCCAGGAAATAGAAGAGATGTAAATTATAGAGCGAATTATGGAAATCTCAAAATATAAATCAAAAATCCCTGAAAAAATATATAGTAAACTTGAGTCGAGGATAAAGACATTCAGGCCGGCACAATTCAAGGCAATAGATGCAGGTATATTCCAGGACAAGAGCCTATTGATATGCACGCCGACGGCTTCCGGAAAGACGCTCGTTGCTGAACTTGCCATAATGAATGCGATATTTCACGACAAGGGAAAATGCATCTATGTTGTCCCACTGAGAGCGCTTGCTAGCGAAAAGTATGAGCATTTCAAGAAAACACACTCGTTCAAGACAGCGATAACGTCAGGGGATATTGATAGCGATGATTCATATCTTGAGAAGTATGACCTTATAATAACGACGAGCGAGAAACTCGATTCACTTATAAGGCATAAGGCGCCGTGGCTCAGGAACATACGCGTCGTTATAATAGATGAGATACATTTATTGAATGACTCTGAAAGGGGCCCGACGCTTGAAGTATTGATAACAATACTGCGTAGTGTTCTCAAAAACTTGCAGATAATAGGCCTTAGCGCGACTATCGGCAATCCATCTGAACTTGCTGAATGGCTGGATGCGGAACTAGTCCTTGATGATTGGAGGCCTGTAGAGCTCAAAAAGGGGATATATCTGAACGACAGTGTAGAATTCTTTGATGCATGAAAATACTAAAATATACGATTCTATTATTAAACCATTATTTGACATTAAATAGAACGGTCTGTGTATAATATGGGCTGCAGCTTCAATATCTTGCTGTTGAATGTAGAATAATAGAATAATGTTGAAGCTTGAGGAGACATAAGATCTTTTATGATTGTGAATCTTGAATATACAGCTATGTCATTTATCATCTCCTGTGAGAATTTATCTATCAATGGATCATGAATGGAACTGGCCTTGGTCGCGGAAGTCATGAACCATACTTTAAGCAGGTTCTTTATGACATCCTCATCAGACAGACCGTCGCGCCCTATGAAATTATATCCTAAATCAGAATATTTCAAATACAATCCACGAGGGTGCTTTGCGCCTTTAAACTGTTCCTCCTCACATTTGCTCACTATCCTACGCTGATACCTTTTAGACATTGCCCAATTGACCGCCGAGAATAACTGCTGGTCTTTCATATCTTCGTATGAACCATCCTCAAGGGCCATCAATATCTTTCTCTTAACTTTTGGCATCCAATAAGTCTTTGTGTCTGTCTCTGTGACATCTTCTTTGAGGAAATCTTTTAGAGATTCAGGTGTAAAACTTTCTTTAGCATTTGTTATCTGTTTATAAGCCTGTTTCAAGACGCTAGAATATATGTTGGTGACCAAACGCATGAGAAGTATAAGGTTCCTATCCTCAGATATATACTTTTGTTCGAACCTTGGAGTTCCTACAATACCATAAGGCATCCCATCGACATCTTTTACTATGTGCGGAAATTCTTCATCGCCATCATGATGGAATCCGGCTGTTGGAAGGAAATACCTGTTTTCTTCATCCACAGTGATATGTCCCTCGCGCTGCAGACAATATATTATTCCACTCACACCAAGCCAATGTGTGACCATTGATATATTGGCTTTCCTGTTAAGCTTATACAATAACGCAAGAGAAGAGGTGTTGATTACTGAATCAGCGTATGGCCCGTAGATATTCCGTATGTTTTGGCCTACAGCCGATTCTACCTCTTTTCTTATTATCTGATATCCTTCTTCCTGTCCGAATCTTTTAAGTTCATCACGATCTATCTGTGGAGCAAAATAAGAATATAATTTCTTGAAATCATGGTCTTTATCAGACAAAATTTGCATATCAGAAAGCAGAGTCGGCGCATTATCATCCACGACCCGTACCCTGCCAGGTTTAAAAGAAGGATTAGTATAAGATAATAATATGGCTTGGTTCATATCTGGAGCTAGGTCGCCATAAAGAAAATAAAGATCCTCCATATGAGGAAATTTTTTCGCTAGTATATGTTCCAATAAATTTTCAGCATGCCTGTATCTCTCTTTAGTTTCTGGAGAGGTCTGCAAAGCTACCATATCAATAGTATATCGCATATGAATCCCTGTAAATATTCAAAAAATATTCCCTAAACAAAACAAACTATACACTTAATAGTAGTAAAATTAAACAGGATTTATATAGTTTACCATAGGATAGCCAAAATTACTGCATATTACATAGAATAAACACAAAATAGGCGAAATAAAAAATCGAACACAAGACTAATAGAAAAAATGACAAGAACATTACAAAAAACGACTGAATAAAATAAAAAAAATAAAATAATTATAAAAAAATGTCTATTTCTTTTTTTTCGCTGACTTGCTCTTTCGTATAAACACTATAGACGCTATTACTATTGCTACGAGCCACAAGAACCAGTAATCGATGAATACAAATCTAAAGAAACTCTTTGGCGTAAGATTCAAGGCTAAATCAGCAGTATCCTGCAATGAATTTCCCTGATAATCTTCGTAATCAACTATCGCCTTCAGGTCGTACTGTCCGATTGTTGCATCCTTGTCTATATCTACAACGAACTCCACGGGAGTCGATTGTCCAGGGGCAAGGCCCGATATATACCTTACACTTCCATCAGTAGAGAAAGGGAATTGTGGCTCTATTTTTACACGCATCTTGTTTGCGATTCCTGGTCCTGAATTCTTTAGCATTATCTTCACAGTCCTTGAATTCTCATTCGGAGAAAGACTAGCAGAACCTGCATCAACCGTCTCAAATGATGCCCTTGGCGTAGTCTGGAAATTCATATCGAAATATTCTGTGCGCATGACAAGGTTCTCATCAAGATATTGCAGCGAGAGTTGCAACGGGAATGAATTGCCTGTCACGTTTTTTGGGATTTCTATGATGAATTGGGCATTTTTCGATTGCTTTGCATTGATATTTCCTAAAGCGGCAAAAGAACCAGACCACTTAACTATATCTGGAGAGCCTAAAGAGGACAATGTAGCATTGACTGATTGTGCCTCGAATCCTCCATAATTTCCTATGTTGATGTTTAGCGTTGCCGTGTCTCCAGGGTATACATCGACAGGAGCAGTGCCGACTATACTTGCGCTTATGTCTGGCGTGCCGTTTACTAAGATGTTAAGTGTTGATGTACTAGAATATTGGGTGAATAAAGAGTCTTCATAGTTGCTTACGACATTCAACTGGTAAAACCCTCCAGAAGACGTCGGGTCAATCCTTAACGGTATGTCGACAATTCTACTTGAATTGTAACATATATCGCCAGCGGATACAGTACTTATGCCTTTCATTACAAATGGCTCTCCAGACTGGACACCTGTCGTTATGCTCATAGCACATGAAGGCCCAACATCGGTTAGAGTCAATTCAAGCGTAAAATCCTGACCGACTGTAGCCTCACCATTTACTATGCTATAACTTGAGACCACTACGTTAGGTTGTGATGCGGCACTCACTTGTGGCACATATAACAAAGTCAGCATTATCATTAAAGATAATACACATAAGTTCACTGATAAATTTTTCCATGACGAGTATTTCATTTTATCTCCTCCATATTATTAATCATTATAATGTCTCTATTCTATATCTCTCTTGAACATTATTCCTACAACAGTGATGCATAAGACTAGGAATGCTAGTAGTATAAGCAGTGGATACCATATCATACCTATTGGCAATGCCTTTACCATGACATCGCGAAGCGCGTTCCCGGCATAAGTTATCGGCAGGAATACTGCTATAGATTGCATGAACTTGGGCATCGCTTCGAGCGGAAAGAACGCCCCCGAAAGGAACATGGTCGGCAGACTTATGAGCATTGCCATAGCCTGGAATTGCTGCTCCGTCTTCACCATGCTTGATATTATCATTCCAATTGATGTAGATACTATTATGTATATTACAAGTATAAGCGCTATGAGCGGTATGCTTCCCTGAATCTTTATGTTAAACACAACTATTGAGAATGCTATAAGGAATGTCGCCCTGACGAGCTCGAATATTACATAGAACAGAAGTGTTCCAGTGATTATTGTTGTCGTTGATGTTGGAGTCAAGAACACACGCGTAAGAGATCCTTCACGTTTCTCTCCTGCGACAGACCTGCCCATGTTCATTACTGCTCCTTGAAATAGAGTCAACGCTATAAGACTAGGTATCAGAAAATCTATAGCCTTAAGTCCTGACCCATATGCCGGCTTGCTCTCATATACTACAGGAGTCAATACATCTTCGACACCAGACTGAGTGAACTCACGTATTGTGATGATTGGCTGAGCAACCCGCGAATCATATTGCTGCTGCAATACAGACTGTACCTCTGCGTTGTCACCCGCGATACCAATAGCTGAATCGATACTGCCTTGTGCAGATGAAGCAAGTGACGATGAACGTTTAAATGCTGACGCCTGGGCAAGAGCTG
>CAZFVG010000045.1:0-6533 GCA_964522135.1 uncultured Methanosarcinales archaeon
TATACTCAGAGGCAGCTGGCGTCTGTTTCACAAAGAATCCGGTCACAAAAAAGAACGAGATGTACATCGAAGCGGTGCTTGGCCAAGGAGAATACTTAGTCTCAGGAGAGATAACACCTGATTCTTACAATGTCACAAAAAAAGGCCTAGTAAAAAAAATGAAGATAGCGACTCAACATAAAATGCTAACAATCATTGAAGGAAAGAGCGTCGAGGTTCCAATTTTCAATTACACCAAAAAGGTATCGAACGCTGCGCTTAAGAAAATAACTTCGGGCGCCTTGAGACTAGAAAAATTCTATGGAAAGCCGATGGATATAGAATTCGCGATACATAAAAATAATGTATATTTCTTGCAAGCAAGACCGATTACAACGTAAACCACTACCTTTAAATATCCTTTATTATTGGTTTTTTTATTCATAATTAAGAGGGAATTTATATGGCAGAAAAACACGAACACAGTAATGAATATAGAGAGACACGTCATAATAAAAAGAAATGGCCAATTGTACTAGGAATAATTTTCAGCGTTGTCATAATACTGGCTATTTTACTATATTTTCTTGTTTTCCACATATCAACTCCAATAGGCACACTAAATATACTTTCTGGCACTGCCCAAGTCGATACAGGTCTAGGCTATGCTACTGCAACAGATGGCATGAGCCTAAAACAAGGATATTCAATAAAGACCCTTGACAGCAGCAATGCACGTATAGTCCTTCTAGATAGCGTAATACTAACCCTTGATCCTAATTCTGAGATTAAGCTTGATACACTAGGAAAAAATACTGTTGTGAGTCTGACATCAGGTGATGCCTGGAGCAAGTTCATGCTAGGAGATGTGCAGCAGTATACTGTCTCGGTTTTAGGAACTACGGCAGTTGCTTATGGAACATCGTTCAACACAAAAATCGCAGGAAATGACGTCATACTGACTGTGAGTGATGGAACAGTTGGCTTCAGCAATTCTGTTGACAATGTTCAGGCGCCAAAAGGAAGCAAGTATATAATGTCGGGTGGGAGAATTACAGAATCTTCATTAACACCAGAAGAGAAATCAGCAGTTGTTGCATCAATGAATAACGATTTGGGTGCAATTAAAGACCTAAGGTTTGAGATGATGCAGAGGAATAAGGCTGCATACAACCAACTAAAGAACATGTTCAATAAGACAGATGATAATGTACAGAAAATACTGGACTTGATTGACAACGGAGAACTTAATGATACAGAGATGATATCCAAGTCTCCAATAAAACTTCCTATGCTGCAAAAATTAGGAAGCATAGATACTGAGGTAAAAAAACAACAGGCAAGCATATCAAAACTGCAGGCCTCGCAGTAATTTTTTTTTGGTGTCAGAATTCAGAAAGGTTTTTTTGATTCCCTCTAGTTGCTATCTTTCTATATGTCTCCCAACTCTTCCTGAATAGGTGAGATATTTTCGAATTGTTCCAGTTCTCATCAGCGAATTTTTTTGTTTTTGGGTCTGCAGGATATCCTGAGCCAAAGTCAAGCTTGAATTTCTTTCTTAATTTTTCGAGTTCTTTTTCTCTTGCGACCTTTGCGATGATCGAAGCTGCGCCGACAATTAAGTAGTTGAAGTCGGCCTTATGCTCAACTATAAGTTTTATATCTTTATTGTCGACTCTCTCTTGGAAATAATTCTTGTACGCATCGATATTCGTTGATGGACAATCGATTATCGATTCGACGACGTCATTATCGAGTTTTGCATCAAGCTTATTTAATAGCGCGGCGCCGTGATTTGCTTCAAGCCAGTTCAGGTTTGTCGTCTCTGAAGTCACAGCTTCATCAATCTCTGATGGTTGTATCATAACGAGTTCGTAATGAATAAGGCCAGTAAGACTCTTTAGAATTTCTTCGCGTTGCTTTTCAGTCAATAATTTCGAGTCTTTGACGCCTATTTCCTTCAATTTACCTTCGTCGCCCTTCTTTATCGCTGCAGCGCATATTACAAGCGGTCCTATTAACGGCCCCCGTCCTGCCTCGTCAATCCCTGATGTAAACCCTGTCATGTTGTTACCTGTTCTTATTCATTAATAAAATTTTCTATATAGCGTATATTATTATATCTCTTGTCTATTTTTAATTTCATATTCATCGAACACTTTCTTCAGGTCATCGACGCTTTTTGCCATCGTTATCTTTTCGCGCACGCGGACGGCACCGTGCAGGCCTTTGATGAATTGCATTGCCTGAACTTTTATTGTAGAATAGTTTATATGAAACTCTCGCGTATTTTCAAGATATTTATAGAACTGTTCGAGCTGCATTTTTGTGGTGATTTTTTCGTATGAGCCTGATGATAGATAATTATTTATTTGTTTGAATAGTAATGGATTTCCTAGTGCCCCTCGTCCTATCATCACATAATCGCATCCTGTATCGTCAATCATCTTTTTTGCGTCTTCAGGTTTTGCTATGTCTCCATTGCCTACAACTGGAACGCTTACGGATTCTTTGAGTTCTTTTATGAGCGACCAGTCTGCCTTTCCTGAGTATCCTTGCTTTAACGTCCTTGCATGGAGTGTTATCATCTGGACACCGCATTCTTCTGCTGCCTTTGCAATCGGCTTATAGAGGTAGCAATTTTCATTGCTGATCCCTGCCCTTAATTTCAGGGTTACTGGTTTGTCGACAGCTTTTACAAGTCTTGTGAATAATTCTTTTACATGATCGGGCTTGCTGAGCAGCGCGGCCCCGGCCATCTGATTGGTTATGTGCGGTGCAGGGCATCCCATGTTGAAATCTATTATGTCAAAGTATGGCTCGATTATTTTTGCCGCCCGAATTATCATATCGATATCGTGGCCGAACAATTGTGCTGATACAGGGCGCTCCTTCTCAGAATACTCTAAAAATCTTGTTATAGGAAGCTCTTTTGATTTCAGTTGTTTTTCTTTTTCTACAATTGCATGCACGCTTGTGAACTCTGTGACTACAAGTCCAGCCCCTGCCTGTTTGCATAGCAATCTGAATGCTGGATCAGTGATTCCTGCCATTGGTGCAACAAACGCCCTTGATGAAAATTTTGGAAGCTTAGACATGAAACTTAGGAAGACATTATTGATTATAAATATTGTTAGAAACCATCATTATAATCGGTTTATGGCTTATACAATCCATATACTATATAAATGACCTCTGTTTCTTTAACGTATGAGAGTCCAATATAAGCAAAAATGCATCAAATGCAAGAAAAATTATGTTCTAGCGACATCAAGACAACAATACGTTCTATGTTACGATTGTCAGAAGAGTTCATTAGTCGGGGAGATAAAGGATCCAGTATTCAAGAAACTATTCAACATCCCTGAAGAGTTCTATAAAGAGAACGCCTTTCTGAGGAATATAAAATCCAATTATCTTAGATATGGCGGAATCACAGAGGCGCAGTTCACGGCTTTTGAGAAAGTCGTAGCAGAGATGAATGCGCTTAAGTAATAAGATTATACATCGAACTATCAACGTTTATTTATTGAATATTTCTTTGAGGTTCTTTAGCACCCGCGTCGGCTCGTTTATAAGAATAGCATTCATGCCGATACTTTCCGCGTAATCTATATTCGCTTTAGAATCATCAAGAAATAGAATGTCTTCATTTCTTATCCCTGTTTTTTCTGATACAACACCCAATAATTCTGGCTTAAGCATATGTTCTTCATAAGAGAATATTTTATAGTCGAATTCTCTAAGAAAATCGAATCTTCTATCGAGAATCTTTATCCTTTCAGGAAAATTATTCGTACAGACTATTCTTTTGATGTTGTTTTGGTCAAGTATCTTCATGATCTCTTTCTTTTTAGTATTTAAGTCATAGCTGTCTTCAAGTATCTGGAATATCTCCTGTCTTGTCTTTTTCAATCCCCATTCTTTTATGGCATAATCCCAGAACGCTTTTCCGTCTAGCAGTCCTGACTTATATTTTTTCATCATGTCAGACTTTAAGTATATATCAATAATTTTTTCTTTAGAAATGCCAAGGCGAGATATAGCATCAATAAAATTGTTTGTGCCGATGGAAAAATATACTCCGTCCAGGTCAAGGATTATAGCTTTCATTTTCTGTTATAAGAACTAGCGGGGGTTGGATTTGAACCAACGACCTCCGGGTTATGAGCCCGGCGGGCACTCCTGTCTGCCCTACCCCGCTATAGTCAAAGAGAAATTATGATTATTTAAAAAGCTATTGTTATGTCAGAATTGTACATACTTGAATAATTTTTCTTTCAATTGCTCGTACTTCTCATTCTTCTTAAGTATGAGATGAATCTTTTCTTTGCCATATACCAAAATTAATTTTTCTCCAATACCGGTTTCTATGTTCCATGCACTTTCGTAAAACTTCTCTTTATTCATCAAAGCATCCTTGTTTTCGTCTTCGAGTTTCAGAGATTCTAGAAAAGATATAATTTTATCGAAATCTTTGAGATTTACAGAAACTATCAATTCATCATCAGTGTTATGAGTGAACATGCTTAGCCTCTAAATATAAAAAACGCCGTGGGTGGGATTTGAACCCACAAACCCTTGCGGGCACTGAATCAATGCGCGTAGTGCGTGGTAATCATAAGCACGCATAGTGCTTAGCAATCCAGCGCAGTACCAGGTTGTGCCACCACGGCATGAGCTTAAAGAACAGAAATGCTTTTATAAATGTTACGTGGCATTTAAGAGTTTCAAGCAGGGTGAGAAATTTTTCTTAAAACTTATAAATCACAAGATACTGTATTAATTATGAGATTTTTTAGACCATCATCATACTTGTTATCATACATTTTTATTCTTATCCTTGCGATAGGTCTAGTACACGCTGTAGAGTATGACGAGATGAGCAGTGTCGATTCGCTCGTGGCTATAAGCAACAGCTTCAATATATTATCGTATTCTAATTCTTATAATATAGAATATGTCAATGCTACATTTTTATCTTTCCCAAAGCCCGATGAGAGACAGATTGTGAAATCTATATCGACAGTCCCTGACATTTCTCTTCAAGATAACCCAGATTCTATAAGTTTCTTTTTCAAGAACCCCGGACAGACGAATTTCAATACAGAGGTCTCTTCAGAGGTCATCACTAAAAATTATCTTACAGAAGTAAAGATCCCTGTAATATTCCCTCTTCAGAAGATAAGCCCTGATCTATATCAATATATGCAGCCAAGTCAGATAATAGACATAAATCCGCAGATAAGGGACCTTTCCTCTCAATTGATTGGCAGTAAAACTGATTTGTACAGCATAGAATATTCATTTGCAGAATATGTACGCATGAACATAAATTATGACCTTGAATCATTGACATCATCTGCATCCCAAAAATCATCGTGGGTGCTCCAGAACAAGAAAGGCGTATGTGATGAACTCTCAAGCCTATTCATATCACTCAATAGAGCGTCCGGAATTCCTGCAAGATTCGTGAGCGGTGTCGCATACACTGACCTGAACGATACGTTCGGCACGAACTGGGTGCCTCACGCGTGGGCAGAAGTATATTTTCCAGGCTATGGATGGGTGCCATTTGATGTGACATATGGCGAGTATGGATTCCTTGATGCAGGCCATATAAAGCTTCAGGATTCTGTAGATGCATCAGGCTCGAGCATAAATTATAATTATCTTGGAAAAAACATACAGCTGAACCCGGGACAGTTGAACATCGATGTAAACGTCAATGATTATGGCATTGCAGAGAAGGCGTCATATATTTTCAGCACATCGGTTTTGGGGCAGCAGGTAGGATTCAATTCTTATGACCTTGTAGAGGTAGATTTGAGGAATCCTAACACATATTATGTTGTCGCGGATATGTATCTTGCGAACACAGAGAACGTAGATATAATCGATGACTCTCCAGAGATAGTCCTGAATAAAACAATACATAGAAAAGAGGTCCTCTTGAAGCCTTACGAATCAAGGACAGTATACTGGCTCATCCACCTCAATGGGAATTTCGACAAGAACTATATTTATACACTTCCGATAAGCGTCTATGATTTCTATAACGAATCAAACACTGTGAATCTTGATGCAAGAAGTGCTTATAGAAACATAGATAAGCAATATTTCCAGTCTATAATCGATTCACAAGTCCAGGAAGATATAAAACCATATTCAGGATTCATAACACTTGAATGCACCCCTGATAAGAACATGATGTATATCGAGGATGAAGTGAATGTGAATTGCGTTCTTGATAACGTGGGCGACCAAACGTTCAGCAACGTAAGCCTGTGCATGGATGACAATTGCACGACAAGGTCGTTGAATATAGATACTGTATCTTTCAGCTTCAGTAAAAAATTCGATTCCACTGGCCCTAAAAATATCCAGGTGAAGGCCTCAAGCAGCACATTTCTGAAAGCGAGTTATGTACAGGTCGATGTGATGGACAAGCCTTCAATATCTATTGAGAGCCTCAATTATCCGCTGACGACAAATTATGACGATAAATTCGATATAACGTTTACCCTTAAGCCAAAGTCAGAATCAATACCTGA
>CAZFVG010000046.1:0-6526 GCA_964522135.1 uncultured Methanosarcinales archaeon
TGATGTCTTCTTGCCATAGCATATGTCGTTAAAAAGCGGCACGTCTAGAGAGAAATGCTCTCTTATGAATTCTTTGTGGGTTGTACTCATGGCAACTATCACGTCAGAATCTTCAATAAGATCTATGGTCAATCTTTTTGGTTCGCGATATCTGACAATCACGCCATATTCTTTTAGATGGCGCTTAACTCTCTCGCTCATGCCAGCGTCAGGAGTGGCATATATGCCTGCAGAGTCGACGGACATATTTTTTATATCATTGTCTATAATGTATTTTCGCATCAGGTATTCAGCGCTTAAACTTCTGAACACATTTCCTGAACATACGAACAATATCTTCATTCTTTCCAACCCATCCCTATCATTTTTTGCATATCGGTATCACTCACATTTACAATTATATAATAATTTTTCGGGCATATATCACATGCCTGGCACGTCGCTTCATTTCGTTTTATCTCTTTATATGAATATATTTTGACATTATAGTTATCATTGTAATAAGTCATCATCAATTCGGATGGTGAAGGGGGTTTAGTGAACGTCACGTTGCCATTTGTCGCCCAAGCACTCCACGGCGTGTTTCTGCATTGCATAGGATCATAACGCAAGGTCACATACTGAGAGTTTTTTGAAGTGTTAGCTTCAGCGCAACCGTACAGAAGCGTCGATAGTATAAGAATTAGGAGCAGCGTGTTATTCATGACTTATAAAAATGCGGATACAATATATAGTTTTCGAAAATGCTAATAAAAAATTAGAGAACATGCTACACGGATGTCAAGATGTATTATATAAAAACTGTATATGGATATAAGAGAAACTATGAAACAGCACTAGGAGAGTTTCTCTTCTGATTTCATCTGAGAAATAACTATCCGATGAAAATATGAGCTGTCCTTTAGATGGCTTATGATGCTTTCGAATGAAGTGTTGTCGAATGTGTATAATTCACATTCTATATCATAATTATAACTTGTCTCTGTTATGTATATCACGTTAGGATGTCTCTTGAGCAATTCTATAACGAGGTTTTTCTTACTATGAGAAAACTCAAATGATAAGAAGAGTTTATGGTGTTGTATCCCTAGCAATTCCTTGTTTATCAGGGTTTGGAACGCTTTTATGACCCCTTTTTTGTGTAATCCTGCTAACATTTTTTTTAGGGTGTTTGCGCTGATGTCAGAGTTTTTTGCAAGTTCCTTTAACGTTGCATCAGGTTTTTTTATGAATTGGTCAACAATCTCTCTTTCCGTCTCCGTCAACGCCTGTGGCGAGGATGCTCCTGTGACATAATATTCGTCTCTAGAGTGTTTTGTGAGGAAGGTCGTCGGAAAATGGTATACCCTATACGCTATCGATATATCTTTAGAAAGGACGCGATTTGATATACGCTCGTATAATTGTTCCCATATGTCCTGGAACTCTCCGAATGATCTTGCGGCGAACACTAATACAAAATTTTCTTGGTCATATTTTTCGACTAGCCAAACAGTCTTTACAGATTCCTTGATATGTTTTAGAAGTTCTTTTTTATCGATTATAGTCTCTATTATGACACGATAATATGTATAACCAAGAGCAGAATAGTCTATCAAAGGTTGGAATTTTATCAGCCCTAGTTCGAGCATCTTTTTTATTCTATATGTCACAAAGGCCTTTGAGCGCTTGATCTTTTTTGCTATATCGTGATGCGACTTCCTATAATTGAACTCTATCTCAGATAGTATTTTGATGTCCCAGGCATCTAATATTTTATTCATTTCATCATATTATTAGTATATTTTTATTTTTTGAATTAAAATCATAGAATATTATTTTATATATAAATGTTACCATTACACAAGTGACAATATCTTAAGACGGGGGGATATATAATGATAGAACTTGACGTTGAAGCGATGAACGCAGAAAAGCAGCAGGATAAGGTGTTAAGGCACCTATTCATAGTGAGGCACGGACATTATAACGACGATGGTCTTAATGATATAGGAAGGCAACAGATGAGGGTGATTGCATCGAATATAAAAAATATAGTTAACAATTCATCGATATACATCATGTCTTCAGATGTAACGCGGGCAGTACAGAGCGCTGAGGTGATAGCAAGTGAACTATCATTACCCAAAGAGTTCGAAAGAAGCGGACTTCTATTCGATTCTACAGATGAGAATACAATAAAATTCATATATGAAAAAATTACGAAGGCTCAGGCCCTTGTAACTGTAGGAAATCTTGATTTCGTGAACTCTTTTCCAGAGATATTCTATAGAAAAGAGATTGGCGAGGGCGTAAGGATAAGAGAGATAAGCAAAGGAGAAGCGGTGCATATAGACCTAGAAAAGCGTATCTATCAAATATTACCACAATAGACCTATACGACAAAAAATTATAGTATCACTTATAAGTGGTTAAATTTATAAAGAAAATTATTATCCCTAAACACAGCATAAGATGTCGCCTCCAGGGATAATATGGATATAAATAGAGAAATAACCGAAGCAATAGGCAGATTTGCCGAAGATATCAATAGGACGTACTATCCAATATTTCGTTCTCCAGACAGAAAAAGACACCAGCTTACACACTTCTTCCACGAGATAGACAGAATCTATCCATATCGCCAAAAGGTCATAGACGAGTACGTCAATGGTTCGAATATGCTAATACCTCAATTTGAGATATCAAGAGAGGTGATGCCAGACGTTTTCAGTTATTCAGGATATGACGAAACGGACTCGCTAAGGAGCCAATCAAAAAAAGATGACATAGTCGTAGGGATGCTTGATGAAAGCCTGGAAAGAGGTCCTGCCATAGTAGTCGACGTAGGAACGTATGATGGCAGAAGGACAAAATCTATAATTAACAAACTAAAGAATAAAAATAACATCGCTCATATCTCGGGGATAGACACAAATCCTATAGTCATGAACGCGTTTGATGGACTAGACATCCAGCACACAGTATTCAATACTGACGCTAATAGGTTGCTGCATCTCGGTCACATGTATTCTATTTTCGCAACACTTCCAATGCGCAAGATATATATGGGCCTTGAGAACGTCTTGATGAACACTACAAGGCTTAGCGGATGTGAGCATGAAAATTTTACAGGAGCAGTATCAAGCATGCTGCGCCATGATGATGAGGTAATATTCGAGCTTGCAAACATATACGACCCTTCTAAATACGTCGACGGTGTGGAAGAGGTATTCCGCACATATTTCAGGGAGACTGGAATAGAGGGAATAGTTGGAGGATTCTTGAAGGCTGAACAAGGTCATCCTGATACTCCGAAAAAGATGATAATCATAGACGGTGTAAAGGAGTTTGTAGAATTTAATGGTACAAAATATCATTTTTCAAGGCCTAAATTACAATTCAAATCAAATTTTGAAGATTCTTCTGGAAAAAATTATATGGAGACCGATGCGTTTTCCCAACCATATATATTCATAGGAGTCTCAGATGCCCTGCCACGCGAAGAGTCATTCATGACAGCAATCATGTTCTACATAAATCATGTAATCCTGCAGAAAGAATCAGACTGGCAGTTCATGAACGGAGAATCTATAGTGAAATTGCGAAAAGATGCATCACATAAAGTTGTCAGCAATAACGAATTGAAGAGGACATTATCGTATACGGCGATGGAAACAAAGCGAAGAGGGTTAAAACCGTTATTCAGAAATTTTACGGATGTATTGATGGGCACAGGACAATATCCTGCCTATTATAACGCATTGTTGGACCAGACTGACATGGTATTTCTGGATGGACAGATAGCTGAGCCGGTGAAATATTTCATGAGAAAAAGAATCGGTGTAACAAGTCCAAAAATACAGCAGAACATGAACAGATATATACCTCATCTTTTATCAGGAAGGGCAGGAGAAGTAAAATATAATCCGTTTGAGGGCATACAATTCGGATCACTATTCGATATACAAATGCCAAGATAAAACCTAATGCTGCATCGTTCTTATTCTTTCAGATGTTGAAGCGAGTTATTCAATATAAAAACATTGTGAGAGAACATAAGACCCACATTTATAAGTTCGAACACGTTTCTTTGTACTTATGGATAAATGGTCGTGTTTTGGCTTCTAAGTCTGAAAGATTAGCGATTAGCGCAAGAGCGTCACTTAGCAGCTATTGCTATACTGAATGTCTCGCATACTGCTGCAGGAAAGGATATCTGTTGCTTTCAGAAAAAGAGATTGATCTTTTACGTTTAGATACCAAGAATCTAAAGGTTATGCCAGTTGATAAAAGATATATATTCAATCTTTCCAAGGGATGCCCTAACCTTATAGATTACAAATGTGCAGTACATAAAAATAAAGATAGGCCAAAGGCATGCAGAGAATTCCCATTATTCGTTTATGATAAGACAGTGATAATAACAGATGATTGCCCTGCCGTAAAAGAGAATAGATTATATCCGTTTCTTGCAGAATTCAAGAAGATGGGTTTCGAAATAGTATATACAGAGAAATGATGTTTATCTTTCTATTATTTCATGAATTTATTTATGCATAAATCCTTGTAGCCATATCAAGACAGGGTTATCTGTTTCGACGTTAACTTTCATAAATAATTTTGCGGTGTTGTTATTAGTATCTGTGAATGTTATGGATAGATCTGATGGACAAATTGGAGTTACAAGGGTGGGTGTAGGATATAAAAAATTATATTGGTTTATCGTTATGTTATAACATCCTCCCGCGTTATCTTGCGTGTGAGTTGCGTCACAGATTACAGGGTTCCAGCCATAATATTTATGCGTTGGGCTGACTTCGCGTATTGTAAATCCTGTAAACTGGAAAAGACATGAACTATGTAGCAGACTGCAATGAGAGGTCACATTATACCATGTTGTGGGATCGTAATTTCCGTCACTATCAGTTATAGACAGGACTAATCTTGCAGGCTTTTGATAATTCTTTATTGTCCCTAAATCATACACATAGACTCCATTTGTCAATACTGGATTGATTGTCGCTATGTATTGTGTAGCTTGATTATGATTGCTCGGATCTGACGCATAATAGCTTAATTGTCCAAGAATAGGCGCGGCTGCCTTGACACTTGCAGTCATAACCACTAAAAGTGCACAGAATGATATGATGAGTAAAGATTTATTCATTTTTGACCTCGTTTGAAATAGCACCTAAGAAATTATGCTTGAATTAAGTAATCGAACAAGACATATAAAGGTATCTATTTAACTATACAAAATAGAATAAACTTTCTTAATAAATTCACGCGTATCACTAGAAAAGACCTTATACTCTAACTCTATCTGTGTAAGAAGTTCATATTCTTAACGAACCACGAAATCCCCTGTTGCTATAGTATGATTCTGCACCGTTGTGATACAAAAAAACAGTATCGTAGCGACGATCACAAAATGTGGCGCCACCGAGTTTTCTAATGTTAGCTAGCGTCTTCACCCAGCTCGATGTCTTCGTATCGAAATTTCCAAGTCTCTGCAACTCTCGATATTGTTCTTCCGTTAAAATCTCGATGCCCATAGCATTTGCCATGTCAATAGCGCTGTTTTTTGGTTTAAATTCTTTTCTTGATTCGAGTGCTTCGCTATCGTAACAAAGGCTTCTTCGGCCGGAAGGACTTTCTTCGCAGCAATCATAAAAGATGTATTCACCCGACTTTTTATCAAAGCTCACAACATCAGGTTCACCGCCAGTTCTTTCCATCTCACTTAGTGACCAGAGTTTTTTAGTATTTGCTTCCAGCCTTGCCAGAACTTTAACCCATTCAAGGCCTTTGTGACGGTTCATATTTTTCTCAAAACGATTTTTCAATGTACTGAGAAGTTCTTTACGTTGTCCTGGCGACAACTCTTTTTTAGGTATAGAAGTTGATGATTTTCTCATAATCATAACGCTCATCCATGATTTATAAAATTTATGCAGAATGACGTTCAATTCAGAGTCTGAAAAACAATATAAAGTATAGTAGCCCACCCACAGACGGACGACGACTTTTATCGACAAAGAATTATTAACTATTCTTTCTTTTGTTTAGCTTCTTTCACTAATAAAGATATTACGAATGTTACTGCAAATACTATCAACCCAAATATCAACAAATAATTTATACTCCAGCTTGGATGAACAAGTTTCGCTATCCCCATCGCCACCAATCCAATAGGCAACGATAAAAGCATTTTAATTACGTTATTCATCTGTATAATTGCGTTCTTCATCTGTACACCTCAAATCAATTGGCTTATTGCGAGTCCTATAACTATTCCCGCTATTAAAGCCAGTAACATTGATACCTGAACTTCTTTAGCGTGTCTATATTTGTACCAAGCATTCCAATACCATTTTTCCTTTGATTGCATCAGTTCACCTCCAATCTATATACATGATATAGAATGATTGAAGTATATAAATTTGATTCTAGATTCTTGTTAGCCCTAATCTTTAAAAGAAATTTATAGTAGCCCCGCTCAGCTATATGCACGAGTTATGACTTATGTGGGACTGCCTTTTTT
>CAZFVG010000047.1:0-5683 GCA_964522135.1 uncultured Methanosarcinales archaeon
TAGTAAAGAAATATCTCAAATTGATGATACTGATAAAAAAATATTGACCAACATAATATCAGACGCCAGAATAAAATATGTAGATCTAGCAAAGAAGCTAGGAATACATGAGAAACTAATAAGAGATAGAATAAAAAAAATGATAGATAAAAAAATAATTTTAGGATTTACAACATTCCTTGACCTGAATAAATTAGAAAAACTATATTTCAAAGTTAATTTTAATCTAAAAAATTGTGCAGAAGTAGATTTTAAAAGATTATTATCATATGCGGAAAACCATCCAGATATAATTTATGTTATTGAAGCCGTGGGTGGAGATGACTTCGAGATAGAAGTACAGGTAGATAACAACAACCAACTATACAAAATAATAGAAGAAATAAGACAAACATTCTCAGAAATAATATTCGACTACTACTTTATGGAATATACAAAAGAATACAAATTCGATTATCTGCCACGCATATAATCGTAGCTCCATCTGAGCTACTATCTCTTTGTGCTTGAGAGTGTAATAGCCCGGAATTTTTCTTGTGGTAGCCCTGCGATTTTTTCGATAGAAAATCTGTTTTTCCTCGACGGTAGTTAGTCGTTATCGCATATGGGCGGGGCTACTGCCCTTACTGTGCTATATGCCGACACTATCATCAAACGCAAACGATGTGTTTTCTTGAGATAATATACATATTGCGTGCGATACATTTAGAAGTAGAAATAAGAAATTAGTGCGATATTTTTTTAGATTTAAGATGTTTTTACTATATATCCATTAGAATTTAAGTATTCCCCCATTAATTGTGATCCTTTTTTTCCTTGTGATATTAGCAAATCATTTGATCCTGCAATTATGCGATATATCGGTGTATCTGAATGAATTGTCGAAATCGGATTTTCTTCGCATCTGCCCCATGCTCCTTGTAGATCCATTGCTATATTTGCAACTTTTGTTAATTCATTTGTTGCATATGCTTTAATATCAGAAGATCTTGCTACAGTCGCTTGTCTGAATTTTAATTCTACATTATGTCTGTATCTCATTTGCCTGTCGAATCTTGGTCCAAGAGTTTCTGTGTACATCTTTTCTCTTACACTGTTTATAGATTCTTCTATTGCTTTAAGTTTTTCTCTTACTTGAGGTATTTCTGCTAGTTTTTTATTTCCAGAAGATTTTAATTTTGTAAATGCAAGAGTTTCATCGTATGCACGTTCCATCAAACCAAGAGCCTGTGCAGCAACGTTTATACGCATATGGTATAATACATGCATTGCTAGTTCATATCCTTGATGCTCCGAGTCTAAAATATTTTCTTCGCTTAAAACCACATTATCAAGAAATATTTCTGAGTTCTTAGATCCACGCCATCCCATCATATCATTTGATTTGCCTGATGTAAACCCGTTATTTGCTGGAACAATGAACGCAGTTATATCTGCATCTTTTTCTTCGGCGAATACTATCGCATGATCTGCTATTGGTCCATTAGTTACAAATACTTTTTTCCCATTTAAAACATATTTTCCATCTTTTTTTGTGTATGTTACTGATTTAAGCCCCAAGGGATTTGAGCCTCCTGCATCACCTGTTAGCGCAAAGCATCCAACAATACTATTTTTTGCTAAATCACCGCAAAATTTTGTTTGTTGATCCCAAGAACCATACAAAGATAATGCTATAGTAAATAAGCCGTTTCCTACAAAATATGCGGCGACAGATGAACTTCCATATGCAATATTTTCAAATATTTCAGCTTGATCAAATCTGTTCATTAATGAATGTGTATATCCTTCAAAATATTCATCAATGCTTGGAAGCAATGCATCAGAAAATATTGGTACAAAATCCATTATATCAACTTGTTTTGAATGTATTTTAGTAGTATTTGGAACAAGATGCTTAATTGATAGGTCTCTAAACATTTTAAATATAGCAGGATTATAATCCTTTAATCTTGCATATTCTGTGAATTCAGGTCCATGTCTTTCTTTTAATAATTTATCTTCTATAAACCTTTGTCTTATCTCTACACTATTAGGTATTAAATCTATATCTACAGGATTACTATGTCCGTGCAATAAATTGTCCAATTTTTTTGGGAGATGCATAAGAAAAGAACGAAATATCTATTTATAAACTTTTCGTTTTTTTACCACTAGTTAGTGGCTATATCGTTGCGTATTATTTCTCCCTATTTTGTAATACATTCAATAGTGTTCTGTTTCAGCACAGTGTCGGCGGAGACGTGGGCTGGGCTATTGCCCTTACTGTGCTTTTTGCGGACACTAATTTTAAGCGCAAAAAGCCAAAATTTTTTAAACATGTATTACATTTGATACACTTTGAGATACATCGTTAGTTAGAATTTCTAGGAGAGCTATACTGCTTTATTTTTGTTCTTTTGTTAGTTTCTTTTTTATTGTTTTTTTCATTATTTCTTGAACTTTTTTTACGAGGCTTTTTTCGTCTGGTGCAACGGCAGTATATGTTAATCCTTTATTGCCAAAGCCAAGGATGAGGCGGTTTGCTGCATTTTCTGGATCATCAAAATATCCATCTGAGGAATTGTCGCTTCTTCCAACTGAGCTTATGAAATGGACGTCTCTTTCTCCTTCATGTCCTTCTCTTAAATATTCTTCAAGAACTTTATCTGCTATGGAGCCTATCATAAATTTTTCTGTCATTTCAGGGGCCCAGAAATTAAATTTGTATTTTATTGATGGATTATGAACTTGTAGTTCTTCTTCTAATTCTTTCATATCTTTCGGAGCATTTTTTCCTAATTTTTTTCCTTCTACTGCCATGTTATAAACTGAAAAGCTGTTTGTGTAGCCAATTATTGCTGATGGAAACCTTGTTTTCATCATGGATCTTAGCATGTCCGTATTCATTTGAGTCCCATCAATAACAAAAATATCCGGATTGTTTTTTGTTATCCAATCCCATAAAGTATTTGGAACTCCTGCAATTTTGTTGCTTCCAGTTTGTAGGTCAAATGAGCTTGTATATCCTTCAATCACAGTAAATCCGTTCCCTTTTAGATAATCATTTAAAGGTTGTGTGACAAAATATGTTCCATACCTAGCATTTCCTATTACGAGAACAGGATTATCTTTTTTGTTTTGTACTATATAATCATATACAGCAATAGCTTCTAATGCATTAGCTCTGGCTTTTTTCAGCATTTGATCATACACCATCACACTATGATCTATTACTTGGAGTTTCTTGAACTCTTCAAATGAAGATGGTCCACGTATTGTTACTCTATCTATTTTTTTTATTGGTGGACCGCGAATTACATATTTCGAATATTCTAATTCTTTATGGAGTGGATTGTTTATGTTAAAATGCTCACTGCTTATTTCCTCAAGCGCACTCTGGATGGTAACTCTCTTTTCTGTTAATATTTTTGGCATTGGGAGCAAGTCAAGTTCATTCATCATATCAAAAACTTCAGTAGATATTGGTGGAGTGGATATCCATTCTGCGAGTGTGTTAACATCAACAGCATCAAAAAATACGTTTCTTCTTTCTTCAGGAATGATAATATTCAATCTTCTAAGAAAATCAGGACTACTGCTACTAGCAATTTCTAGTGCTGAATAAATTTTACTCTTTCCGCCAAGCGCTTCAGCATAATACTTATTATCTTTCGCCATTATAATTTACAGAAACAGCAACTTTATTTATAAACCTTTTTATTATTTAACCACTATATAGTCGCTACATATTTATATTTTTGAGTCTTGTTCTGGTTATTCTCCTATTTTACTAACTCAAATAGTGTCCTGCTTTAGCACAGTGTTGGCGGAGACGTGGACGGGGCTAGTAGTTATCTCACCGGTGAGGGCATCCTGCCCAGCAGCATGGTCGGCGTTTTCCTTCGAGAATTTCTGTGCATACTCGCTTGATGTGTTGTTTTCTTGTCTCTGATTGCTTGACGGAGATAGTCCAGCAGATCCATTCATTGCGTCCGAGCGGTGTAAGATCGTTCCATGCTGTCCAAACTTTTGGGGTAGCGGTGAGGGCTTTTCGTAAATCTGTTGGTATATTGTGTACAACATCTGAAGCGATTATTTTTTTTGTCATAATTTTAATCTTTGTGATCTTATCTCTTCTTTCGTTTTGCGAAGGTTATTGATAATGGTAGTGCGATTACAAGAATTCCTAAAAGTATTGCAAGGCTGTCAAAAGTAAATCCTGTTGTAAATGATCCGATACATGTAACTAGTAAGTATCCGATGATTAAATTCGCGGAACCCCACCATACATTAAGTGTTGGACTAGATAGACCCTTTCCTGGAGGATGTGCAAATGGTGTCGGAAATTTCTGTCCTGATATTCCATTCACTAAATGTGGCACGCTGTTCGCAAGGAACGCTCCAGCAAAAAAATATGCAATGTAAAAATACCATACCATAATTTCACCTTAGATAGATTGTATAGATTAAAGTATAAAAATTTATCGCTTAAAGATTTAGTAACTCTGCAAAATTATGGACAACAATCGATTTTATCAATGGAGCTTTAGCCTTCGTACGATGAGCGATACTATTTAAAGCGTATTTTTGTGTTTTAGAATTTTTTTGATATGTATATTTCTACGTTGTAGTATTCTTCTCGTGATATTACTGTTTGGAATGCTTGTGGGTGCATTCCGTCAATGATGTGTGGTAGGGCTTGAATTCCTGCAGCTGGTGTGTCTGATGGGTCTAGTTTACCTGTGTATTGTCCGGTTGGTTTGTTTCCTTGTTTGTGTAGATAGAACCAGTTGAATATGTTGTTTTCGCCGTAGTGTTCTAATATTAAGATGCTTTGTGGATTTTTTTCTGCATCTGGGAAGCAGAATAGTTCTGTGTCAACTAGTGCTCCGTATATTTTAAATTTTGAGCTGCCTTCGTATCGCATACTTCCACGTATTTCAGAAGATTGCCATTGTTTGAAATGTCCTTTAATAATCACTGGTTTCTTATCGCCTGGAATGTAGAGTTGACCTTCAAGAGTATACTTTTGAGAGACAGGGAACATCTTTTTTGCCATTATATAATAAGAACTATAAACTATTTATAAACATTACTTGAACGCTTTTTCTAAGTTTGTCCTTTTTCATTGTTTTCGAGTATTTTTTTTGTTTCTGGCTTTTGTATTAGTTCTGTTGTGGTTATTATTTCTATTTTGTTTTGTTTTTTTAGTTGTGTATCGTTGCTCCACATTGGTAGTTTTAGTTTTATTGCTAGTGCAAAGAAATCTATATCGTTTGGGTCGGGGGATATTTTTAGTGCTGCTTTTAGTTCTTTTCTGTATTCTTCTAGTGGTATGAATTTTGTTGCTATTGCCAGGTTGAATCTTATGTGTTCGAATTCTTCATCGTTTAAATTGTTTTTATTCATAATGTCTTTTTTGTATTTGTTTATTTCTTCTAGTGCATATTCTGGTGCGAATAATTCCATATCTTGGTGCATTAATATCTTTCTTGTTATTGAGTATTTCCAGAAGTAACTGAATAATACGTTCGTATCTACTATTATTTTCATAATAATCTTTTTTTCTTAAGCGTATCTATTCTACCTTCTCTTGATGCGTGTTGTAGTTTTACTGCCCAATCTGCTGTTTCTTGTTCATTGCGTAGGTTTTTCTTTAATTGTTCTATTTCTTTCATTTCTTTTGCTTTGCCTTCGACTT
>CAZFVG010000047.1:5693-6441 GCA_964522135.1 uncultured Methanosarcinales archaeon
TGACCAGTTCATTTCAGGAAATTTTTTCATCAATTCTTTTGTATCTTCGGGTACACTTACAGTTATTGATACCATAAAATCAGCCTCCTGTTAAATAACGTAAATACGTTAATATATTTAAATATTTTGTTTTTGATCAAAAACTAAAGCAAAAAAAGATATTTCTCCGAGTCTATTACGTGTTGTTGTGGAATAATAATCTTTAAAAACTTGTGCGTACTTCCTTTAGTTGGGGGTTTTTGATGGTTGACGATAACAGTATTAGGGATGCTTTCAAGAAGATTAGAGATGAGAGGGATGAGCATCTAGAGAGCATTAATCAATTGACTTCTGAACTCCAGTCTGCATTTGAATTGATTTCTGAGCTTGAGCAGAAGCATGAGAAGCTCAAAGAGATAACTGATGATCTTCAAATGTTCAAGAATAGCATGTTATTGAATGACAAGTCTCACTTTTCTGATATAATCTTGAGCTTGGATGAGCAAAAATTGTTCTTGACCCTTTATGTTTTTGGTGAGAAAGAACCTCTCTCGTATAAGTTTTTGATAAAGAAGCTTTCTATGATGGAGGGTAATATACGGTTGTTGATATCCTCACTTATAGATAAGAAGATACCTTTGACTCGTGAGCGTATAGGTAATGATTGGTATTTTAATATAGATTCGCGTTTCAGAGAGCTTCAAAGTAAGGAAAAATTGATTCTTATTCATGAATCTGTTTCAAAGGGTATTTATGAGAAGAGTTTGAA
>CAZFVG010000048.1:0-6425 GCA_964522135.1 uncultured Methanosarcinales archaeon
TCTCGAAGAATTCGGCTACAGATATATCTCGTTGACCCTTCGCAAGTTCTTCCGCTGTAACACGCGCTTGAGGATTAACCTTCTGATCTGATTTTTGGTCCGTCTTCTGGTCAGATTTCACTTTTTCAGCCATAACTACATGTTTTTAGAAGTAATTAATAAATATTTCTATTGATATATTTGAAAAGAACGTAAACCAGAGAAATAAAAATTAAAAAAATACCTGTTCATCAGGTTTATGATCCTATTAATTTGTGCTGTTCTGCAGGTCTATTATCTGTTTGATTATATCAAGCAGTTGACTATACAACGATTTCAATTTAGCATTCCTGTCCGAAGGCACAGGCAATGGGTCAGGCACAGGTTGTGGTGTCGGAACTATCAGGCCATCCGTTACATGGACAGTGATTGTTGATTTCGCCGATTGTCCGTTCTGGTCTGTTACCGTAAATACTACAGTATAATCGCCAGGGCTAGTATACGAATGCGTGAATGTTGATGTCTGAGAAAGTATCTTAGTCTCTTGAGCGCTTGTCGTCATCATCTGGTATTGAGGCGTCTCTCCCCAATCAACATTATAAGACAATATTTTGCCGTCATCATGCGCATTTATGCTCCATGTTCCTTGTTCGCCAGTCGTAAGATATTGAGGTCCTGACACTCCATCGATTATAGGTGCAGTGTTTACGTCTTTAGACCTATCGAATCCATATTTGAAATGTACGTAATTATTTTCATCTATATAAAGTGCGGTCAATTTTAGGATAGTATTACCATCATCTTGCGTCAATGTTTGTCCTATGTTGACAACATTGTATATACCGCACGTTCCAGAATTTCCGTTATTTAGACATATCTCCACATCGATTGTTTGTGACTGTAGATTCTGATTCGTATTACCAGAATTTGATTCTATATTAGTGAGCCTAACAGAAAAATCAGAGCCGGGAATGTTATAACTATTTCCATCAGCTAGACTGAATACATAAGGGTACGCAATAATAGTTGGGATGCCTGTGCCAGATGATCCTACTGAACTCGTTGAGGCGGTGCTTGATATTGTAGCAACTTGTCCATTGTCCGCTGCAACAAGAGGCATACCAGCTAATATACCTATTATAAAAAGACTCCAAAAAATATTTTTTACATTCATTTTATACCCCTGATGATAATCATTTTGTATTATCTTTATTGACTGATGATTAATTACCATCAATAAGGTATACTCTATCAGGTATAAATAGTCTTTTTAGACTTCAAATAGGATGGAAATTAAGGCGAGAAATGTTTATAACGTGCGTTGATGACTTTGGATAGAATAGAAGTCTTAGTATCCTGCCTAGAATCCGCCTGTTTCAAGATCTTTTAACTTCATGACCTTTCGCTGTCTTTCAAGCCACTTGTATACGTTTGCATGCGGACTTCCATCAAGCAGTGATTCTACAGCTCTTCTGCATGTCCCGACGGTCTCGACGCTTCCTATCATAGCTATTGTTTTTCCGTATACAGATATCGAGCAATCGGTCAATGATTCTATAGTTGTTCTTGACTTTCCATCTTGTCCTATGACTCTGCCTTTTAGTCTTTGCTGATGGTTTTTTTCTTTAGAATAATCATTTAATGATACGACTTCAAGAACGTAATCTTGTTTTAGAAGTTGTTTTGCAAGTTCTGGGTTGAATCCTCGGCTTATCGCCTTGATGACTTCTCGCAACGCGAAGAGTTGTATAGCGTCTTTTCCAGTAATCGTTACGTCTCCTTCTTGACTGTCGATGTTTATCTTGCATCCGGTCTCTTTCTCAAGGTCGTTTTTTGTTTCGCCTTTTGTACCTATAAGTACAGCGATTCTGTCTTTTGTGATTCGGAGGTCATAACTGTACTGTTCATCAGCCATGAACATAGAAGTTATTAACGGTTTTTAAAGTAGATTATTTATTAAACAATTTAACAATTTTATCACGGAGAACTTTTCCTTTGATTAGCATAGAATTTCCTGACTTCTTATTGAGTTGGTACGAGGATATATCGATCTCCTGAAAAAATAATCTAGATGAATCTGTTAATGTCATACCATAAACAATTCTTTTTATTCCTGTAAGCCAACATGCTGTAAAACACATAGGGCATGGCTCACAAGTAGTGTAGATAACGCAATTATTTAACCGTGATGATTTAAGTTTTTTACAGGCGTTACGTATTGCAGTAATTTCTGCATGTGCTGTCGGATCTAGAGAATTTTTTCTTCTGGTTCCAGCACCGGAAACAAGTTTATCATTCTTTACTATGATAGCTCCATAAGGGTAATCAGTCTTACTCGCATACTTTATTGCAATTTCCATCCAATCTTCATCTTTCATTATCTTTCTTCTTTCCTACAATTTTATTGTAGATTTTCTCCTCTTCCTCGTTAGATATCTCGAAGAATTTCCTGAAATGATGGCAGACATTCTTTACGTCCCGCAATATCAGCTCTTGGGCGTTGCTTGCAGTTGTTATCGTACCTTGTGAGAAATCTATGAAAACCGGTTCTTCATCGTGGTTCAATATGTTGAACGAGCTCAAGTCTCCGTGTATTAATCCTTTCTTGAATAGTTTATGCATGTTGTCTATGACTTTTTTGAAGAATTTTTTCGGATCTTTTGGTGGTGAGTCTTTCAATTCTCTTGATGCGAACTCATTATCTCCTATGAACTCCATGAGTATTATATTGTCTTTGAATGCTATGGGTTTTGGGACTTTTATCACTTCACGCGCAATGAAAAGATTGCGATACTCGCGCTGTGCCCATGCAAATACTATCATCCTCGATCTTCTTTTCAGGTCGGTATATCGTGGATCCTGTACTAGATAATCGTACATCTTGTTGAAGTTGCAGTTCTCAAGCCTGTAAATTTTTATTATTATCCTGCGCTCGTCCTTTGTCGATGCTGTGAATATGTTAGCCTCTTTTCCGACGGATATTGTACTTCCTAATTCTTCGAAGTATCCCTGCGTCGACATCTGGAATAATAGGTCAAGAGAGTGTTTACTGAACACATTTCCATAAACCTTCCATTCTTCCTTGTTCTTCATATATAATATAGAAAGAAAGCAATTTTATAAAGTTATGGATAAAAATAATCATATAAAAAATCAGAAAAATAAATTTAAAATAAAAAAATAATTTATAGATCGTCCATCGTTAGAACTGTCAATCTGTCTGACTTGACTCGTGCATCCATTCCTACTAAGAACTGGATGTTAGCTCGCTCTGCTGCTGCAAGCAAGTCTTTATCTACGACATCATCTAAGACTATAGCGTATACGCCTGAGTTCAGGCTCTTGACTGTGCTTACAAGTTCCGATACTGGTATTTTTCCTAGTATTGCTAGTTTGTCGTCAAGCATGAATGCTGCTCTTGTTCCTATCAAGTCTTCCATCATGTCATTGAATGACTCGAGCTCGTTTTGCGTTGCCTGTCTTTTGCTTGAAGGTCTTGGCATAGGTGCAGGTGTTGATGATGGCTGCTGCGATGGCATTGATGACATCGGTCTAGGTGCCTGAGGCGGCATTGGCTGCGATGGATGAGGCATAGGTCTTTGCATTGGTATGATTGGTCTTATTGGCTTTTTCACACTGAATGAATCTCCGCTCATCTCTCTTGGACCGCTTGGTGCTACTGGTTCTGCTCCATCCTTTACTCCAATCTCAAGTTTTACCTGCTCTGCAGCTATTCTTGCTCTTAAGCACTTGTGAATTTCCTTCTTTGCAAGTTCCTCAACTTCTTTTCCGTCTGGAGCTCTTGTCACGAAATCTATGTCAGTAACTGACAATAATTCTTGAATGATTAGGCTTCCGCCCCTGTCTCCATCGACGAACACTGTTACTGTTTTCTGCTTGCATAATTCAACTATTGTCGCAGGTATGCTTGTACCATTGATTGCTACCGCATTCTTGAAACCGTTCTTCAGAAGGTTGACGACATCTGCCCTTCCTTCTACGACGATTATCTCTGCTGCCTCTGCGACCTCTGGTCCTGCTGGCAATCGCTCTCGTCCATATTCCGTAATCTCCATGACTCTAACTGATGCCGCTACCTCTTCTGTTATCTCTTGAGAATTTGGTAGGACACTGTCTGTAAGCGTCTTAAGCAACTCCTTTGCCCTGTCGATTACGAACTGTCTCTTGCTGATCCTTACATCTTCAATATTCTCTACTTTTACTTTTGCATTACATGGTCCTATCCTTTGGATTATCTCAAGTGATGCGCCTACTATTGCTGTTTCGGCCTTATCCATGCTGCTTGGAAGGACTATCTCTCCTTTTGTCTTTCCGCCTCTAGTATCAAGATTAACCTCGATCCTGCCTATCTTTCCAGAGCGCTGTAATTCTCTTAACTCTAAATCTGCCCCTAAAAGTCCCTCTGTCTGGCCGAATATCGCGCCTATAACATCTGGTTTATCCACTACACCATCTATCTGGATTGATGTATGAACAATGTATTTTGAACTTACTGGATTTATCTTTCCCATTTTAATCACTCCTATTCTGCTAGTAGTCGTAACTAGTCTATTTTTTTGTCAATGCTATTAGAACAAGCTGGAATTAAGGCTATCTAGATTGACTTTAATGCAAATCTAGACTTTTCACCCATTTTTACCCCAATTGAATAATGAAGTATGAAACCTGTCTAATAATATTGACTTTCAAACCCTTTTTTGAAAAAGGTTTGTCGCCCGCACCACTAACCCCCATGTTCAAAGCTTGGCTTTGCCGTAAGCTCCCACAGGTACTCTCTGTGTCGGGCTGAATGTACATTCTTTATAGATGCACAACTCAAGGAAAACTTTAACCATATTTAAATCTTGCGGAATTGTTAATTCATAGCTATCTAAAGGGAAAAAAATATAAAAGCCACTCGGATATGGTATAGGGTGGAATCAAAAGACTTCTCGGAATTATTCAATCAGATGGCTAAACTGCTAGATAAGACTCATCAAGTCCAAAGAATGTATGATAATATATGGAAAGAAAGGATAGAGGTATATCAAGATATTATAGTTTCTCTTAAGAAAGGAGGCGGTATATTTAGAAAGAAGCCCGATATAATGACTGATTACGCTGACTCCATCAAGAGGCTTGACACATTGAATAAAAGAGAGAACCAGATATTATCAATAATACTTGAGCACAAAAAAGAAACTCTCGATCTAAAGAAAAAAATTGTGGTAGATTTCGAAAAATCAAAAATAGGCGAGCAAAAAATCTCTAAAATTTTTCCAATTGCATCTATAGAAGCATTATCATCTGCAGTGGATCATTATCTTAACTCAACTAGTACTTTTCAACAAAATTTTCTAACAAGAGAAGAGACATTCAATAAAAATCCGTCTAAAAATACTCTTAACGCAACGTATTGCCTGATGAAACATCTGATGGCGGAGATTGAAATCATAGACAAAGAATATGATAATAAATCAATATCACATCAGCAGATTATAAATATCCGACATAACTTCAATAATCTTGTGTCTTCTGTATCAAAAAAAGAATCAGAGCTTCCAAACGACGAATCTACCAATAAATCGAAGCTCATTTTAGGGGAAGTTTCTATTAAATTACAGCCATATTTTAACCCAAATGACAGGCAATTATACGGAACGTTTGCCCAAAGAGTCTCTCTTAACACTACAGATTTTACAAAGATTATAGTCTCTATAGGATTCAGGATGGCATTCATCGCTCCGTTATTGATGGGAGGAATACCAGAGATACTCGGATATAAGCCATCAATGAGAATAGTTCCGTTCAAGGAATACCCACAATTCTATCTAGATATGTACCTATTTTTAATAAGTTATTTAGCATACGTATTAGACGTAATACCTGGATTAGCAAAATATTCTATAGAATATCCAAAAAAACTTTTTGCATTGGCGAGTCAAAAATTATCCTCGAAGGACGAGTATGTTTTCGCCTGCTAGTTGTGTGCAATACTCCACAGTATTTTAGCGTATATCTTGAATGATTCCGCAACTTCTTGGTTCTGAATCACGACAGAGAATGATTTTCCTTTGTTTATTCCTATTGTGACAGTGTCTGCATATATCTCCATCCAGGCATGTGTGATTAGACCTTCAGGCATGTATCTGACATTGCTTAGAGGATATGTAGCAGAAAGTTCTCCATGTGGATCGCGTGCATATTCGTTGTATAGGTAATTGCATATTATTCCCTTTTTGTATCTTCGCGAATGGTATTCTGCAAAAAAAGGGGTCAATCTATCATAGGGAGTCTTTGCTATTCCAAGTATCCACATTTCATCCCCTTTCTTCATTATCTGAAGCGTTCTTTCTCTAGCAGTTTGTATGCCTTTGAGGCCGTCAAAAACCTGGACGGTTTCCGAAGTTGGCGCAAGGGATTTTTGAACCTCGAACTCGGGAATA
>CAZFVG010000049.1:0-6393 GCA_964522135.1 uncultured Methanosarcinales archaeon
CTTGCAAGCATTGTAAAGGTGCTTGTATGGGTGATTGCCGCTCTTCTCATACTCCAGAATCTTGGCTATAACGTGACGAGCATAGTTGCGGGGCTTGGTGTTCTTGGTATCGCTGTCGCATTCGCTCTCCAGAATATATTAAGCGACATATTTGCATCATTTTCAATATACTTTGATAAACCATTTGTCGTTGGTGATAAGATAAACATAGGAAACGACACGGGAACGGTTGAGAAGATAGGGATAAAATCTACACGGATAAAGACAATACAAGGACATGAGCTGATAGTCTCTAATAAAGAGCTCACGACAGTGAGAGTCAACAACTATAAAGGTATGCAGTCTAGAAGGGTGCTGTTCACTGTCGGCGTGGCGTATGAAACTCAAGCAACTATACTCAGAGAGATACCATCAATAATATCTAAGATAATCACAGAGATAAAAGATACGAAGCTCGACCGCGTACATTTATCAAAGATGGCTGATTCCAGCCTGAACTATGAAGTGGTCTACTTTGTCACAACGGGCGATTATACAAGATATATGGATATCCAGCAGGAGATAAATCTTAAGATACTTGAAGAATTTGAGAAGAGAAAGATTTCCATTGCGTATCCGACCCAAAAACTCTATATCAGTAAAGATTGAGGCCTATTTAGCGCCCCAATCTATTATTCTCTCTACAGTAGTAAAAAACAAAAGATTTAAATATCCTGAAACTTTACTCCCTCTTGAGAATATGCTAGAAAGATTATCCGAAAAATGGTCTATGGTGCTCAAATTCATAGGATATGAGAAGCCATTAGATGAGGTCTTAAGATCAAAAGATATGGATGTAAGGTATAAGTCTTTTGTTATAGAACGAAAAATTTCTACGATAGACCCTAGAACTAATGTCTCATTATTACAAAAGATAAGCATAGATGACACTCTGCCGATTGATTTAAGAAATAGTGCAGGCAACCTTGCAGTTTCGGGAATAATTGCAAGCTCCAGATCTCCGAATTCTACACTAGGCGATATTGTAAAGAATTATTCTTATCCAGAAGAAACAAATATCCGCGCAGGAATGGGCCTTGCCGAATATTATGTAGCCGAGTGCAGATCTCAAGATAATCCAGATTATTCGTCTGCATTGAAAAATATAAATACGCTAGTATCAGACAAGAGCGTATCCAAAGACGTAAAACGCCACGCAAGAAAGCTTGCGAATAAATTATTTAAAGACGCCATAAACTATTATTCTGCTGACCCATACTCTAACAAGATATTCACATTGATTGAACAGAATAAATTCGTACATCATCGTACAAGGAATTGGGCGATGAATAAATTCTATAAAGATACAAATGATATGATACTGGACTGTAGTATAGCAGATACAACAGAATCGTATGGTAAACTTTTGCGATTAAGCAAGAGCGATATACCTTATAATCTAAGATGTAAGGCTGGAATTGCTGCTGTTGAGGGATATGCAAAACATGGCAGGCATTATGATATATCAAAAGTACATTCAGATAAATTCCATCCGAAAGAGGTAATATCTGAGGCGTTTAAGTGGTTCACATCGGTAGTGACCATTGATGATTTTGCTTTTGAGCATTTCTATAATCAAAATCCTGTAGTGTCATCCAGAAAATTAGCTCTGGTCCGATAAAATAGAGAATTTCTTTATCAAAACTTCTTCGCTTTATGATTTTCTGAATTATTTTATGTCGTTAGTTTATGAGCTGGCCCTGATAAGTTTCAAGAGGCTTCTTTGATTTTTTTGGCAAAATTGCTGATGAAAACGGTTTTCTCAAAACTCCTTCTAGAACTTCTACTGCATTGTCCTCTGTATTTATACCCGTTCTATCATTCACGAGATTTATGTTGCGCTGATGTGCAAATACTTTACTTATCATATTCAGTGTCTCTTTTATCTCGTCTGTGTTTGATCCCCCCTCTATCCACAATGTATTCGATTTTGAAACCTCATGCTTAGATAATATATCCATCTCTTTTTTTCTTGGTAATCTTTCATTCTCTAATGTGATTCTTATGCTGTATTGGATGCCTAGATGTTGATTTAACAGCGTTTCTTCATCAAATGCTTTCATATACCATTTGAAGTCTGTAGTTATCTTGTTTTGCGCATTTAGCTGAATCATCTCTTTAGGTATGTATCCTTTTTGTAAAAATAGGAAATACTGCATATCTTTCTCTTCGTAGTATCCTTCTATTGGTAAACCATCCAAAACCTGCTCCATAACACCATGGCCTTTTATCATGCTTCTAAGCCGGCTGTCTGTAAGCGTAGACAGAATCATCTCCAGGTTTGATCTTTCTTCAAAGGGCTTTCTATTCTTGAGCGTTTCGGCCGCGCATTCTGTTATCCTCTTTATGGTTCGCGTATTCCATAGCTGATAAAATCTTGATATCAAGATAACGTCCTTGAGTGCTAATGGGTCTTTGTTAGGATATTCTGCGTTTACATTTCTAGAATAAATAAGACCTGGAACCTCTGTATCGTAACCCGGCAGTATCAATTGTGTCATTCCATTGATAAAGAATCAAAATATATTAAAAAGTTTACCCTTTTATAGTACTAAATAGTATACGACAAATAAAACAATTACCTTTAAATATGCTTTTCTTGTTCTACGTATATGTGGGAGTGTAGCGCAGCTTGGATAGCGCGGCAGCCTTCTAAGCTGTAGGTCCGGGGTTCAAATCCTCGCACTCCCGTAAATTTTATATATAATCAGAAAAATCTTTTATCATCCGCGGGTATAGCCAAGCGGTAAGGCAGTCGCCTGCAGAGCGACCATTCCTGGGTTCAAATCCCAGTACCCGCTTAATCTTTTCTTTCTATAAAGTCAAATACTTTAGAATTATTTCTTCTTCCTTACTAATTCATACGCGAAGTATATTATGATTATCGATACTGCACCGATTAAAAACCACGCTATCATCTCTGACTGCAAAAATGGTCTTGATACGTCTGCTGCGAATGTTGCCGCTTGAGGTACTGAAGCTCCAGTTGCCACCTCTGACGTTGCAGTCATAGTTTTTAGTGCCGCGCCCTGACTTATGGTGTTTGTTGCCTTGAATGATGATGCGCCACTGAAAAGGCCGAATATGGTTAGTACCGCTCCAGCAATCAATGTGATGACTGTCAATGGCAGAATCTTCTGCAATGCCTCCATGAATTTATTGTTGTCAGATTTCGGCGCAATTATTATGTACTTGTTCGCGAGTTTGTAATGGTTTATCTCCTTGCCCTTCTGACTGTAATGAAATTCCTCGACAACGACAAGGTTCGCCTCAACAAGCTGCTTTAGATTGTAATGAACTGTAGATATTGGAATACTAAGCTCTTTTGACAAATCGGTTTCAGTGTAATCTCTTTTTGCAAGGGCATCAAGTATCTTCCTTCCTGTAGGATTATTGATTGCTTCTGCAATCTTCTTTACCTTCGCCTCTTCAAGTGATATCAATAGGAAATTGTTCTGCATATTATCTGCCTTCTTTGTTTTCTTGTCTTCTGCTAACCCTTCTATCTTCATAGTAGAATAATGTCAACCGTATTTAAATATGTTTTTGATTTCAAATGCAGTGGAAGTTATGATTCTATTCCAGATCCATCCTTTTTATCAGAGAGCGTTTCAAGAAGAATACCACAATAAGATACGCAAGCGTTATCCCAAGTATTATTGCAAGATACATGATTGGCAGTGCCATGAACCCAAATATTTTCCCTACTGCTGTGACAGTCACAAGATATCCTATGATAGATATTAATATAGCCATTATAATCAGTGTACTGCTTGGTCTACTCTCAATGAATGGTATCTTGTCCGTCCGTATTATGAGTATTACAAGGGTCTGAGTGAGTAAAGACTCGATGAACCATGATGTCTGGAAGAGCGGTGGCGCGCTGCGGAATATCACATAGAACATCCCAAAAGTCACGAAGTCGAATATCGAACTTATCGTGCCCACATATATCATGAAACGTTTTATGGCGTTCATGTTCCACTGCCGAGGCTTCTTTATAGTTTCAGTATCGACGTTATCTGTAGAGATTGTGAGCTGGGACATGTCATATAGGAAATTATTCAGTATTATCTGTATAGGAAGCATTGGAAGAAAAGGCAAGAAAAGGCTTGCGCCTGAGACTGACAGCATATTCCCGAAGTTCGAGCTTGATCCCATCTTTATGTATTTGATAATATTCTCGAATATCTTTCTACCATCGATAATTGCCTCTTTGAGCACCGTCAGATCTTTGTTCAATAGGACGATTCCTGCCGTCTCTTTTGCGATGTCCGTCCCATTCTCTACTGTTATTCCTACATCTGCCTTCTTTAACGTTGGAGCGTCGTTTATTCCATCACCCATGAATCCTACTGTGTGATTGTTCTGTTTTAACGCGATGACTATTCTCTCTTTTTGCAGTGGCGTAAGCCGTGTGAATACGCTTGTCTTTTCTACAAGATCACGCAACTGCATGTCGTCTCTTGCGTCTATATCGTCGCCAGAGGCGTATCCTTTTACTTGTATATCAAGATCTTTGCATATCTTTCTTGTGACAAGTTCATTGTCTCCAGTAAGTATCTTAACCTCGACGCCAAGCTCTTTCAATTCTTCTATTGCCTCTCTTGATTTTCTTTTTGGAGGATCGAGGAATGCAATGAACCCGAGGAGCGTCATCTCTTTTTCATCATCATAATTGTATGCGAATTTTTTCTGCACATCCTTGTACGCTATCGCAAGGACTCTATGCCCGTCAGAGCTCAAATTATCATATGTCTGTATTATTTTTTTGAGATCTTTCGCGTTTATTCTCTTTATCAGGCTCCCAACTCTATAATGTGTGACTCTTTTGAACAAGGCTTCAGGGGCACCCTTCGATATTATGCGATATATTTTCTTTTGACTTCTACTATGTTTTCCTTTAGCTTTATTCTTATCTTCAGTTTCTATCACTATCGACATTATCTTCCTGTTGAAATCGAACGGTATCTCGTCCATCTTTTTATCTGTGACCTCGAACCTCTTCTCGTGTTTGAGTATAGCTTCATCTAGAACATTCTTGAGACCCGACTGGAAGTAGCTGTTTATGTACGAGTACGTGAATACCTCATCATTCTCTTTTCCAAGAACATCAGTATGTCTCTGAAGTATTATATGATCTTCCGTGAGCGTACCTGTCTTGTCTGTGCACAAAACATCCATAGCGCCGATATTCTGTATAGCATCAAGATGTTTCACTATCACCTGTTTTTTGACCATATCCCTTGCGCCCTTTGCCAAGTTTACGGTTACGACAAGAGGAAGCATGTCAGGTATCAGCCCAATAGCGACAGCCATCGAGAATAGCAATGATTCTAGAACGTTATGTTTCAGGAATGCGTTGACCGCAAATATCACAAAGACCAATATAAGTATGGCTTTTATCATGAGCCATGTGAAGTCACGGATGCCTCTGTCGAATGACGTCTCGGTGCTCGAGGATACATGCTGTACTATACTGCTGAATTCCGTAGCTTTCCCCGTCCTTATGACTATACATGTAGCCTCTCCACTTACGACAGATGTTCCCATGAACACTATATTTCCAGGAGTATTCCCGTCATCAATATTGCTTTCATGTGTCTTTTCAGAGGGGATACTCTCTCCAGTAAGGCTTGATTCGTTGACGAAAAAATCCTTAGAGTCGATTATCAATGAATCAGCAGGTATTATGTCGCCTGCAGTGAGAACGATTATGTCCCCAGGCACTATCTCTTTGTTATTTATCTCTCTCTTCTCGCCGCTTCTTATAGTCGCTGTAGTTATTTTCACCATCTCTATGAGTTTCTCTATGTCTTTTCCGGACCTATATTCCTGGATGAAGTCGATGCATACACTTATCAGGACCATGGCGAATATGAACATGGCGCTTATCTTTTCAGAATAAAATAATGTGAATAACCCAATGAGTAAGAGTCCTATTATTATAGGGTTGAGAAATTTTGATAAGAACTGCAAGACTATCGGAAGTTTATCCTTATGTATGGGTTCATTTGGGCCGTATGTCCCGAGCCTTGACGCGGCCTCATCATTCGTCAATCCTGTTATCGCTGTTTCAGATTTTTTTAGGGCGTCATCTTTTGATAGCCTGGAATATTCGATTAGTATTGCTTTAGAAGCCTCCTGACTTTTCAATCGCCCACCTCTCTCATATTTACTGGCATAGTTGTTTATAAATATGATTGTGTTTTATGTGCTGATATACTATAGCATCGTATTGATGCTTACGGATTAAATTTATAAACGCGTTTTCTCTCCTATTCTACGTAGGGTAGTGCTTGGTTGTGGGTATCTTGCTGTAACAGGCAAGAAGCTCAGGAAAGTCCGCCCACC
>CAZFVG010000050.1:0-6324 GCA_964522135.1 uncultured Methanosarcinales archaeon
TGCATTGATATGTTACACTATCGGTTTTTAGAAGGTATTCCTCTGTGTGTGTATCCACAGGATATTTTGTGCCCTTGTAGAGTATGTGTATGGTCGTGTCGAATGGCATTCTTCTATTCAGTATTATCTTTGACATCATGAAATACGCCGGCTGTATCGCAAGTACTGAATCGGCTATATGCGCTACTGTGTCTTGGACGTAAGGTATATACTTATTTGATGGAGTTCTCGCAATCCCTTTTTCATAGTAGAATATTGTGTGACCGAGGGTTCTGATATCTTTCCAGTCAGAAAATTCTCCTCGAAACTCTCTTCTGATAATAGTGCTATCGTATGCCGTCAATTCATTTTTTCCACCGCGCGTGACTGTAATATCTTCGACAGGCATCCCGTCATCGTCAAGATACGTCCTGAATTCTATATCTTTAGTGTATATCCCTCCTATCTTTATCTTTGCCCTTCCATCTATAACCTTTGTTCTCCGCGGAAGATTGCTCCCTATCTTGTAAGTAGAATCGTTGAATTTATGGCTCTGCCACACTGTCGAGCTGTCTAGAGTCATAACATCTCCAAGAATTGTGTGGATAATGACATCATAGTACCTTTCGAATTCCGGAACTATTATCCGCTCGAGATCGCTTTTAGGTTTTCTTTTGTCACCTGTCTCTCTAGAGTTAATATTTCCTTCGCTCATAGCGGTGATTCCGCAGATAGACATAGCCGCTGCGATTGCGAATGTTGCAAATGTTCTATTGAATCTTGGCATCAGACACCATTTTTTTGTTTTGCTTTTGGCTATATTAATATTTCGAATTATCATCAAAATTATCGTCGATAGATGATGATTTCGTAACTACTTGTGGACGAATTGTGCTCATTTATAGAAAAATTTATATATTCGGTACCTGAATATTTAATAGATGTCTACGCCTATATTCAAGGTAAAGGGAGTGAGTAAGGTATTCGACAGGCGAATCGTTCTTGATAATATAGATCTAGAAATAAATGCTGGAGAAATTTTTGGGGTAATAGGTGCGTCAGGCTCGGGTAAAAGTACGCTCCTTAGCATATTGATTGGATTTCTGAAGCCAGAGACAGGCGAGGTATCTTTCAGGACTGAACACTTGCTCGAACACAAGGATTCTCATATATTCCGTTCAGTATTCAAATACAATGATGAGTTAAAAAAAGTTGTAGGCATGGCTGCGCAAACTCCCTCATTTTATACGACGATGACTGTAAAGGAGAATCTACATTATTTCGGAACACTCTATGATCTTTCTCTTGACACGTTGAAATCTAACATCACGACGCTCATAAATCTCATGGACCTTCAGGGCTCAGAAAATCGTCAGGCAAGATTCTTATCGGGCGGTATGCAGCGGAGGCTCGATATGGCGTGCGCGCTCATACACGATCCACGGATACTTATACTCGACGAGCCGACAGCAGACCTTGACCCGCTCTTAAGAAATCATATATGGAGACTTGTAAGAAAAATCAATAAGCGCGGAACGACAATAGTTCTCGCATCGCACCATCTTTCAGAGCTCGAGTTATTGTGCTCGAGAATAGCTATACTCAAAGAAGGAAAGATACTTGCAGTCGGGACTCCAAATGAACTCAAGGAGAGATTCTCACAACATGAAGAGATACATCTCGAGACTTTCCCAGGAAATTATGACGCATTATCGAACATAAAGGATTCAGAGGCGCTCAAATACATAGCAAAGATTGAGGACAAGGGAACAAAGCTAGTCATATACACATCAAAGCCGGAGATAGTGCTCAACGCGATGATGAAACGCCTTGAAGAGCTGAAAGAGACGATAGTCGACCTGAAAGTCACTAGACCGACACTTGATGAGATATTCATAAACATATCCGAATCCTCTGAAGACAAGGCTGAAGAGCAGGAAGAGGAGCAGGAAGAGAAGGAAAAGAAAAAGAAAAAATAAGTTGCACGATATAGATTATTATCAAAGCTGATATTCAATGAAAGTATTCAAGATAACCGGAAAGAACCTGAAAATTCTTGCAAGGAGCAAGACAACCTTACTCATGGTAGTGTTCGGCCCCCTTCTGATAATGCTGCTCGTAGGATTCGCGTTCAACAGCACATCGACATCAAAATTAAACATAGGATATGTGACTGATAAGAGCACAAACCTTACCCAATCATTCATACAAGCATTGAACGATAATCCTAATTTCCTTGTAGTATCGTCACCATCAGAGACCCAATGCGTCAATATGATACAGCAAGGCAAAGTACATCTGTGTATTATATTCCCGGATGATTTCAGCGTCGACAACAACAAGACGAATAACCTAGTATTTTATGTCGATCAGTCAAGGACGAATTTCGTATACGCAATCATAGACACAGTGTCTTCAAAGATATCTCTGACAAGTACACAACTCAGTTATCAGATGACAAATGATTTATTGTCTGTAATCGACAGCACAAAGAGGTCAGATACGGAGCAGCTTGCGAGCATAATCGCCTTGAAGTCTTCAGTTGATGATATGTCAACAAAATTAAAGGATGTCCAGTCAAAGCTAAGCAATCTAGACTTGACTCCATCATCTGTACAGACGGGCACTACAAATGGGCCTCTTTCAACAATATCGAGCGACATAAGCGACTTGCAGACGAGAGGCAATACGGTAATAACAGATGGACAATCGCTTGGCGCCCAATGCGGCGGCGGCAATTGCGGAAATCTTACAGCCCAATTCACCAGTGCAGGTTCAGACCTGACAACTAAATTCAATGTGACATCAACAGACCTCGACACGTTGAACTCATCTCTAAGCAGCTTGTCTAATGCTGTCGATAAGATAAACCAGAAACTCATAAACGCCCAGACGACGACTACCGATTCTTCGACTACTGTCGATGACAATGTCAAGGCGCTTGCCCAATTGAAGACCTCTCTTGATGACTTGAAATCATCGATAGAGACTACAAATGCGCAAATAAATGCACTAAGGGTCACGAGCGCAGAGAGCATCGTCAATCCTATCACGACGACGATAAAACCTATCAGCAGCAAATCGAGCAACCTCAATTTCATATTCCCGTATTTCTTGATATTGATAATTGTCTTCATAAGCATAATGCTTTCGAGCAGCATAATAATAGTCGAGAAGACATCAAAGGCATACTTCAGGAACTTCACGACGCCTACAAAGGATCTAACATTTGTCATGTCCGTATTTTTGACAAGCTTCTTTGTCGTCCTAATACAGATAGTTTTCATACTAGCTCTCGCCTACTATTTCCTCAACGCTTCAATCTTTGATAACTTCGGGCTCACCGCTATCCTGCTTCTATGCTCCATCGCACTATTCACGATGATAGGAATGATAATAGGTTACCTATTCAACAGCCAGGAGGCTGTGATGATGGCGAGCATCAGCGTAGGAAGCGTATTCCTCTTCTTATCAAACCTGATACTTCCTCTCGAGAGCATGTCTGCATACATCCAGAACCTTGCAAAATTCAATCCATACGTCATAACTTCAGAGCTCCTAAAGAAATTGACGGTATTCAATTCGTCATGGGCAGACGTATCTTCTGATTTCCTGATAATCGCAATATATCTCGTGGTGGCTTTTGCGCTCGTTCTTATAATCCAGAAGGCTTCAAAAGTCCAGTTCATAAGCAAAAAACCAATAACGAAACAGCTCATGGCAAAAGAGCCGACTATAGACAAGTACTTTAAATTGAAGAATGGTGTCCTACTCATGAGCGAGAAGGACCTTCTTTACGAACTTGAGAAGATGAGCGATAAAGAATTCGAGGAATATGTCACGAAGAGAAGGAACGATTTCGAATCATGGCTCATTCTCAACAAGAAACACGACCTTGCAAAGAAGATAAAAGAGTGTAAGACCAAAAAAGATATGATCAATGCCCTTCAGAAGTATAAGGACGATATAACAGTAGATTTAAATAAGAAGCAATAATTCTTTACGATAGGTGTTTTATGGAACGAGGGACTAATAATACTAAATTCGAACAATTTACGGCACGATTCTCAGATACGGGCATAGATGCCCTAAAGATTGGGAGAAATTATTTTCTTGCTGAAGACAGGTTGAAGAAGCTCAAAGAGGGCGTGAATAGGGATCCTTTCTCTCTCGGATTATTTTTAGGTGAGGAGCGTGGCGAATTTCATCCGAGTCCTGCGATGATAGATGTGATATCAAGGCTTCCAGATTCTGAAAACAGGAAGATATTCGTCAATGGAAAGGCTGAGTGGCTATTCTTATGCGGAAGAAACATCCTAGAAGATTCTATAATAAAGAATCCGCGTAACATTAAAGATGGTCCAGTGCTCATCCAGAACGAAAAAGGCGAAAACTTGGGCTATGGCATGTTCATGAAGCAAGGACGAGACTTAGTAATAAAGAATTTCTTAGACAAAGGAAAATATTTGCGAATGAATGAACGGAAGAGAAGATAATTCTATATAGTATTCTTTATTCTTAAGTAGAAACATTTTTAAATAAGTTGCTATGCCTATATTGTTTTAGATACTTAGAGACTTTAGTAACAATCAACGAGGAATGACTACGATGAAAGAGAGATCAAAGCTAACAGACAGAGTAAAGATACTTGAAGTGGAGTCGTTAAGTCCGTCTGTAACAACTAATATTTCTCCCAGTACATTACTAATATTAGCATCCAAATTGCATGATTTACAAGAAGCATCTCTTAATCGTCCTGTAACCCTGCAGAGTGTGCGTGCTCTTTTGTCCCATTTTGGCCACCCGGTGCGTTACAATAGAGAGACCTTGGAGAGATCCTTAGATGGGGAATTATTGTTATATAAGCGTGCATTCGACCCCATAGTGATATTATCTCCCAACACTTTTCGAGGGACGAATAATTATGATGTTGCTAAGGGAAAACCTACAGTTTTATCGGATTATATCTACTTGCTGCAGTCGCAAGATACGTCTAACGTTAATACATTATATATAGGGTTATACACCGAATTGAATCATACCGTCGAAAAACATTTTGTCGACAACAGATTATTGCGTTTAGAGTTTAAGAAAAATGGACATATTGAAACGGCCGATTTGAGGCAGTTTGGATCTAGAACAGTCAATGATGCAAGACGCATAGGTTATCATACACAACAAGGAAAAATATACAGGCCAAGATAATTCGCATTCTTCAGAAAAACTTATAAAATCCTATTGGTGTTTAACATCATGAAGATAGTCATATGCGGAAACCTAATGTTTGCCAAAAAGATGATGGAGATAAAAGAATCTCTCGAGTCTTCAGGCCACACAATTCTTCTTCCAATAGAGATGGGAAACGTCACGTATTCTAAGAAGGATCCTGCGCAGGGCATCGCAAACATAATAACTCACGATCTCATACGCGAACATTACAGAAAGATTGTATCATCAGATGCAATACTCGTCGTGAATATGACAAAGAATGGCTTTGAGAATTATGTCGGCGGAAACACATTCCTCGAGATAGGCTTTGCCCATGTAAATCACAAGAAAATATTTTTACTCAATCCAATACCTAAGAACTTGAATTATTACGAAGAGATAGGTGGCATGCAGCCGGTAATACTCGATGGCAATCTGTCGAAGATATTATAGTTTGATTCTGTTTGAAGTCATAGTAACATTTTTATATGTGTATATTCATGTGGATACATGTCGCTAAAAGAATTCTTTAAACCGACAATCCTAAAGGTATTATTAACAGTGATTTTTCTCGTCATAACAATATTCTTCGTGCCATTTTTTAATATAACTCCTCAACTATGTACAGCAAGCATCCCTCCTCATTGTTATAACAAGAGCGCGATAAATTATTTGTATATTATTTTTTTGATAGTTTACTATTGGGTATCTTGTTCTGTAGTTCATCTATTCAAAAAAGAAAAATTCCTATAAATTTATATCTAGAATTTCTACAGTATCTGGTGGAACTCTATCTCGTTCTCTTTTAATGCGCGTATAGCCGGCAATTCTTTTCCTGAGATGAATTCGAGACTTGCACCGCCGCCAGTCGATACGTGAGTGAACTTTGACTTCCATGGAAGTATGGCGTCCTCAGTGTCTCCACCGCCGATTATGACAACTTTTCCAGAATTCGCAAGATATTCTGCAATGTTGTTTGTCGATTCAGCGAACTTAGAAACCTCAAAATATCCTAATGGTCCATTCCAGAACACCGTCTTTGATTTGTTTATGTAATCCTTGAATAACTGGATCGATTCATGGCCGATATCGAGGCCTATCCAATCTTCTGGTATGTCAAAATCAGGGACGACCATA